>DKLU01000332.1 GCA_002455915.1 Chryseobacterium sp. UBA6632 | reverse complement strand
CCATTCGCTCGGGTTTGCCCAGCAAAAGCAGGTTGGTAATTGGTATTGCCGGGATTGGTTTCTACAGGCGGCAGGGCAGGGCCGGTTTGTTCGCCGTTTTCGTCAATACTATCATTACAACTCGCGAAAAGCAATGATGAGGCAATCATTACATGGTAAGCTTTCATTTTCATAATTCAAATTTTTGATGATTTTGATAATTAATACGGGTTTTTTGATGCAAATTACTTGCCGTAATTCACTTTTGTGTGGTTTTTAATAAAATTTATTCAATCGATTGCATTTATTTTTTTGCTTAAATATTTAGCAGTAAATAAAATAGACCTCAATCCTGGCGGATTAAGGTCTTATAAAATGTAAGCTTATTTTTTTCAGTTATTGTAAAAATTCTAATGCTTTAGAAACAAAAGCATCATGATTTTGAAAAAATGAAGCATGTCCGGAATCCGGAAAGATCAATAATTCTGAATGCTCTAAATTCTGAGCCATATTCTTCGCATTTTGAACCGATACTGGCAAGTCGTTTTCACCATGCACAATTAGTACAGGATTTTTAATCTGTTTGATTTCCTCCAGAGCGTTACTGTTGGGTTGAGCCCATTCTAAAACGGCCGTCAGCTGAGATAGGGAAGTGGCATCATTCAGAGCAATATCTCTATCTGTGGTACGAAGCTGAATTCTGTTAAAAGCTGCTTTTCCGGCGGCAATACTTTCTGCAGAATTCGTAAATCCAAACTGAAGAAAAGATTCTTCCGGGTTTAATCCGGCTGCTCCGGCGATGATATTAGGAAGATTTGCTAATCCGATGGCACCTTTTGGTCCGGTTCCTGTTAAAATAACTTTATTAATTAAAGAAGGCTTGGTAAGCACCACTCTTTGAGCCACGAAACCGCCCATTGAAAATCCCATAATATTGATTTTGTTTATATGTAGCGCTTCCACAAAATCTATGGCATCATCTGCCATGGCCTGAATGGTATTCGGTGTTGTACCTTTTGAAGAAGCGACTCCTTTATTATCGAAAATAATGACTTTATATTTTTTTGCCAATCCGTCTGTTACTGCCGGATCCCAGTCGTCCATAGAACCGCCCAAACCGGGTAAAAGCACCAAAGGAATTCCGTTATCATTTCCCAAAATACGGTAGGCAAATGTATTGCCTTTAACCTCAACAAATCGTGTTTTAGCGTTCTGATGATTTTCAGCCTGAATTTCCTGAACGGTCATTTCACTTTCTTCTCTGCAAGACATGGATAATGTTGTGAAAAGAGTAAGACATAAAACACTTGTAACTGAGATTTTTCTAATTGTTTTCATTGTAGTTTATTTTTGTTTGATTATGATGCAAACTTAAAACAGAAGGGAGAGGAAAGCATGCAGAAAGATGTTCAGATAGACAATTTCAAGGCTCAACCGGACGCACGAAAAGTTAAAATCTTTTACAAAAGATAATTTTAACATCAAAAAAACAATTATGGCATAAATATTATTGTATTAATGACAAAAAGCACCAAAGATGGAACGTATTAAAGAAAATAAAGAATTAATCAGCAGATATTTAACATTAAGTGTTAAACAGCATTTCGGAGTTGATGTAGATGTAAACAATGAATATACTTTTGCGGAAAATCTGGTTTCTAAAAAGATGATTATCGCAACCACTTTTACCGAAAAAATAGTAGCAAATCCGGAGCTGAAAATGTTTTTATACTCATTAATCAATGAATTGAATAATGAAAAATGCAGCGTTGATTTTATACGAGAAAAGTTTGATCACCTCAGAGAATCTGATTCTGAAGAAATGGAGAAAATTGTGTAAAATAAATCCCCACCAAATGGCAGGGATTGATAGGTGGAAAAAATTTAATTAAACTTTTTCTTTCAAATATTTTTCAACCTTATCTTCAAGGTCTTCCAAATTAAAAGGTTTTGCAACATAATCGTCTGCCTGAGCCTGCTCGGCTAAAGCTACAATGTCGTTATTTGCCGTTACATAAATCACAGGAATATTTTTAAATTCCTCATGGTTTTTCAAAAGCTTGGTTGCTTCTACGCCACCGATTTTCGGAATCCAGTTATCCATCAGGATAACATCGGGTTGATACTGAGCCACTTTTTCCAAAATATCATGTGAAGTTTCTGAAATTTCGACCTGATAACCATTCTCTTCAAAAATGATGGTGATCACTTCCAGAATTGTTGTGTCATCATCAAAAATCAAAATTTTCTTTTTACTCATTTTAGGTATATTTAACTTCGTTAGGTTTCTTTATTTTTATAATTGATTAATATAATTCGCTAAATTATTCGGTTTAATGATTAAATCATAATCAATTTCATCTACTGCATGCTTCGGCATATAATCTACTTCTGCGGTTTCAGGATCCTGAATCCATACTTTACCGTTATTTTTTTTTATGTAGCCCAAACCTTCGACTCCATCGGCATTAGCCCCAGACAAAAGTATGCCAATCATGCTTTCCCCAAAAATTTCTGCTGCCGATTTAAAGGTGACATCAATAGACGGTCTCGAATAATTCATCTTCTCTGAACTGTCCAGTGACATCGTTTTTTTATCTTCAAATAACAAATGATAATCCGCTGGTGTGATGTATAATTTATTATTCTCGATTTCTGTCTTATCTTCTATTTCAATAACTTCCATTGGCGAAAACTGCTGAAGCAAAGTCTGCAAAATATTGCTTGAATTCGCTTTTCTGTGTACCACCAATAAAATGGCAAAATGAAGATTGTTATCTAAATTTTTTATCATTTCCAAGATCACCTGCAGGCTTCCCGCAGAACCTCCGATAATGATTAATTCTATATTTGTGTTTTTTGTTTCCATTGTTAAATTATCTTAGCTATGGTCTACCTTTTTCCAGATTTTCTGAGATCGGAAG
>DKLU01000188.1 GCA_002455915.1 Chryseobacterium sp. UBA6632 | reverse complement strand
CAGAATTAATAATAGGAATATGGTATTTATTTTCAAAAGTTATTTCTAATACTGAGCTAACGGACATTGTAATGATAATATCCGGCTTGCTAGATTTTATATGGTCATTCCAGGCTTTTGCGCGAAATCTGAGATTACTTTTGAACAGACCTTCAGCCCCACCCATTTTTCTCAGAATAACTTTATTCGTTTTTTTAGCTAATTTTTTACTGATTTTATACTTGATCCAATGTAAAGGGTTTGAACCTTTATAATTAAAAAGAGGTTTTAATTCAGTCTGAGGAATATTTTCAGAAAAAATATTCGTTACTTTTACTCCAGCATTTAAAGGAAAAACAGGTTTACCATGAATGTTTTGGCAAGTTGCAATTTCTACATCATGCTCCAAATTATGAAAACCATTGGCTAAAAAGGTGCAGATTTTTTCTGTTCCGCCAGAGCCATTGAGAAAGTTAAGATGCTGGATTAGAAGAATTTTCATTAAGAATATTTTATATTTATTTCTTTACGAAGTTCACGACGCACTTTCCCAAAAGGAATAAGCTTTGCAAAAAAAAGTCTTATCTTTTTATTTAATACTTTATTTTTCAAATACTTTTTATATTTTTCATCAAATTCAGATGAGCTATTTGAATTGAGGAAATAAATAAATGGCAAACTTAGTTTCCTGTAATCTTTTTTTTTAAGATAAGGAATAACATATAAATCGGTAAAACTTCTTATCATTTTAAACAATCTCACTTTCTGTTCTTCGGAGAAAAGCATATTCATATACCTGAGTTCAAAAGGTTCATGCTCCATAAACAATGCTAAATGTAAGGCGTGCGTTTTATATAAATTATATCTCTTATAGAAACTTTTCAAAATTTCAAACCAAGTAGGAATTTGCTGTAAAACCTTCTCCGTATTGTCATTAATTTTTAAATGATTTTGATTTTCATGAGATCTATAATGATAAATTCCAAGGGAATTGGTTCCAATATTATTGGCAAGAGCCATCAACTGATGTGAGAACAATCCGTCTTCACAGGGTTGTATATTTTCCGGAAACCTAATATCATTATATTTTTTTAAAAATTCCATTCGCAAAAACTGAGCACATGTGGGCAAGGCAGCAACATTTGGCAACATACGACAATAGTGATCTCCTACAATAGTAAAGTCATTATTTTGCTCTTTTGCACTTTTATAAGAAGTTTCTATGAAAGACCTATCTATAGTATCATCGGAATCCATACAATATGCATATTCTCCAACAGCATAAGAAAGTCCTACATTACGTGCTACAGAAACCCCAGAATTAACTTGGGAAAAATATTTTATCCTTGTATCTTTATTTTGGTACGAACTACAAATTTCCGAGGAATTATCTGTGCTGCCATCATTGATCAAAATCAATTCAAAATCCTGACAACTTTGGTTCAGTACACTTTCAATCGTTTCTATCAAAAATTTCCCTGCATTATATACAGGGATAATTATTGATACAAGAATTTTATTTTTCTCGGTATTATTCATTAACAATCTTTATTTTGCTAAGCAGTCATCTATCTTCTGTTTATTCAACTGGAATTCTCTGTACTTAAAAACACCTGTTTTATAAGCAATAACAGCACCAAAATTAATATCTTCACTGGTTGTTGTCATTGGGAAAATACAAGATCTGTAAGTATTGTGCTCAACCAACGCTTTAGGGAATACCTTAAAATTAAGCCCATCCTTTGAAAATGCTAAGTAAAGAGCATCTGCTGTATATTTTTTTACATCTCCAGCTGCAATACATAAGAAATAATATCCATCAACATACGTAGCCTGAATATGCCAAGGTGCATACGTAGAATTCACCTGTGCCCATGGTTTGTTGATGAAATTCACAACTTTGCTTTGTTTAAAATAAGAAAAATCTAATCCGTTACCAGATGTTCTTCTTATAATATAGGAAGCATCATTTCCGGGGAAATTAGGGCTAATATTATTTTCAACTTCAAAACTTACATATCCGTTCCCATTGTAGACAAAGCTAGGAGAAATCATATGATTATCTTTGGGAGAATATGGAGTATTACTTGTATAAACAGCTTCTAAAGGAGTCCAAGATATACCATCAACCGAAGTTTGTCTTACGATTGTTCTTTGAGAGTTTTTAAACAACTTCCGTATGTTATTTTGGCTTTTTATACCTCTATTCATTAGTGCTGCTGCTCGAATAAAACTTCCTCTGTAATATAACGAGAATTTCCCATTCTCGTAGGTCCAATCTACATCAGACCAAAACCCTTGTTTAGGATCTTGTTTATTTTCGGCAAAGCTTTCTCGGGCGGAAGGTGTTTTTTGAAGTGGAGAAGAAACTCCGTTTGGAGGATTCCAGTTTAGCCCATCATTAGAAACAACTATAGTTGGGTTTTCATATCTTTTAGAATCTTGCTGGGTTCCTACGGTTCCAAAATAAGGAGTAAAAACCATCCAATATTTATATCCGTTGAATCCATTTGGAAAATATTGAACATCAGGATGGCAATATCCTACATTGGGAGCATTAATATCTTTAATGTAAAAAGGATTGTTCTGTCCTGGATAATTCCCATTTGCGAGAACATTAATGCTTATGGTTCCTTTATCTGTTAAATAATCTGGAAGATCTTTATAATCTTTGTTATTATTTGGTACAGGATCTACGTTTTCTGCATATAAGCTTTCTTCTTGTCTGGAACAAGAAATCGAAAAAATGGTAAGCAAAAGCAATACTATACTCTTCTTACCAATATGAATTAACATCCTTAGTGTATAAATATTTTATTGTCGATCATATTCATCATCAAGCCTCACAATATCATCCTCTCCAAAATAAGTCCCCGTTTGCACTTCGATGAAAACAACAGGTTTTTCGGAAAGATTCATCATTCTGTGCTTAGCTCCCAGCGGAATAAAGATACTTTCTCCATAAGCTAATTTAATTTCCTTATCATCCAAAACAATAGTTGCATCTCCTTCAATTACAGTCCACTGCTCTTGTCTTTTGTGGTGATATTGATAAGATAATTTTTGCCCCGGGTTTACTTCAATTCTTTTTAATTTGTAATTCGGCTCATCTGCCAACACAAAATATTTTCCCCAAGGTCTTTCTCCAATTTCTAACATATTTGTAACT
>DKLU01000476.1 GCA_002455915.1 Chryseobacterium sp. UBA6632 | reverse complement strand
CTAAAAAGAGCTCAAACATGCCGCTCAATCTGGGCTAGGGAAGTGGTGAGTTTATCTGAAGACAGCCCATTTTTTAGACTGATCCTACGATCAATCATCTTCAATAAGATAAGATTCTGAGGTTATTTCTTTATTTTTGCAACAAATTATTCACATGCAAAATTATTTAGAATTCAATTTCAAGATTTCTCCGCTTCAGCCGTGGAACGAAATATTAATGGCAGAACTTATCGAAATAGGTTTCGACAGTTTTACAGAAGAAATTGATGGTATTTTAGGATATATTCAGACCGAATTATTTAATGAAGAAGCGTTGAAAGCATTGCCACTTTTTCAGAATGAAGAATTAAAAATCGAATACACTTTCGAAGAAATGCCAAATATCAACTGGAACGAAGAATGGGAAAAGAATTTCGAACCCATTAATATTGATGATAAAGTTCTTATTCGTGCAGAATTCCATGAATCTGTTCCTGGAATGCATGAAATTATCATTCAGCCAAAAATGTCTTTCGGAACGGGACATCACCCAACAACGCATTTGATGATCCAGCAAATGATGGATATTGATTTCAATGGTAAAAAAGTATTGGATATGGGTTGCGGAACGTCGGTCTTGGCAATTTATGCAAAACAAATAGGAGCCGGAGATACAAAAGCGATCGATATTGACGAGTGGTCGGTTGAAAACTCAAAAGAAAATGCAGTAAGAAATAATGTAGAATTAGACATCGAACAAGGAACTGCAGATAATTTAGGCAAAGAAAATTACGATATTATTTTAGCAAACATCAATAGAAATATTTTAATTTCAGATATTCCGACGTATGTTTCCGTATTAAATGATGGCGGAAAATTATTACTTTCAGGATTGTGTTTCTTTGATGTTGATGATATTTTGGAAGTTTGTAAAGAGAATAATTTAACGCTTACCAAAAAACTTCAACGTGAAGAATGGGTAAGTTTATTGCTTGAAAAATAAAAAACACTGCAAAATATTAATATGAAAACTTTATTTACGGTTTTATTTTTATTCATTGTCCAGATTTTTTTTGCGCAGGAAGAAGAAATAGAATATGCAAACGGGATTTTTAACTTTGAAGAAAATAAAACGCAGAAAATATTCACCGACTGGACGAGAATTCGACAATCTCCCAACGTAAATGCTCAGATTTTAGATTCGCTGCAAACCAATCAGCAGGTTTTAATTCTTAAACAAGATGAAACGATTCTGAAATTGGGTGAAAGAAGAGCCAATTGGTATAAAATCTCTTATCAAAAAGATGATAAAACTTCTGAAGGATACGTTTGGGGCGGAAATCTTTGTGTAGGCTACCGAAATAAAAATGGCTATGATTTTCTGTTTGGTTTAACGAAAACAATCAACAAAAAAGATAAAGAATATCCGCAAATCATTAATGCGCAAAATATCGCTGCCATAAAAGTGGTAGAAGGAAATACGTTGATCGATGAGGTCGCTTTTGATACTGGTTCTGCGGAAAGCTTGAGTTATGGAACGTTTAATATCGAAAGTAATCATAAACTGCAAAATGTAGAATTGACTTTAAAAGCGATGGTTTCCGGCGAAGCATGCGGAATTGCAAGCTATGATCAATATGTTTTATTTAAGGATAAAAAACTGATCGCTCTGCCGCAACTGATGAACGTTGGAGATGCCGATGTATACTATCACTCCGAAGAATTCGTTTTTCCGAACGATAAAGGCGGAATTCCGAACGCATTCATCTTTAAAATGGAAGAAATGGAAAAAGATGATAAAGACCGAGAAAAGAAGAAAAAAGCCTCGAAAATCTATCTTTGGGACGGAAATTCATATAAGCTGAAATAATATTTACTATCAATCTGAAAACCACTGTATATTTACGGTGGTTTTTTGATAGTTTTTTGGAGCTATTTCCCGCTTTCCATTACAATTCCTCATTGCGCGGCTCCACTTCGTTCCGCCGCTCCATTGCGGGATTTTCATTGCAATCGGGGCTAGGGTTGAGGTCACTTATTTAAGTAGTTGGAAAGAACCATCAATTTTGTCATCCTGTAAAGATCTAAACAAGAATCTTTCTTTTCTATTTTCTAATATTGTGCTTAGATGTCTACCTCGATGACAAACAAAATTAAAATGTTCCCGCGTTTGAAAGTGAACCGATAAAATTTTAAAGTCTCAGTCTCAAAACTTAAAATAGATCAGCTTTTTATTATCTTTTATAAGTGGAACGGCTTTGCCTCAATTATAAAATTGATTTAATCTGAATCGGCGAAACTTCGTTTTGTGAAACTTAAAACTTATCATAACCATAAAACTTTGTGGGCTTTGTGTTCAGAGTGTAAGGCTTTTAATTTTTATAGTTAAACCAGCTAAATATTGCTATCATTTGCTGAGTAGAACGCCTTTGCGACCGAAAATAGGTGTAACGGGATGTAAAGTTTTAGTGATCGATAGCGTTAAAGAGAAAATTAACAATTGCTTTAGTCTTGTTTTCTAATACTATGTTTAGATCCCTACGGGGATGACAAACTTTGTGGATAGTCCCTAACTTTTGTAACTCATCATCCATTTTAAACATCTTTTGAAATAGAAATTCAAAGTGAAAAAACAAAAAACTCACAACAGAAGTTGTGAGTTTAAGTGAGCGCGAAAGGATTCGAACCTTTGACCGTCCCGATTAATAAATCGGGATGCTCTATTTGTCAGCTTCGCGAATAAGTTTTTGAATTCTTATTTTGCTTTTCCATCCTTTGATCTCAAGTTCTCTTTTGTATGCTTCGGATTTTGAGTTGAAGCTTTCAAAGTAAATAATAAACCAGTCTTTGGTTTTTGAAGTAAATCCGGTATGGTTTGAAAGATGTTTTCTTAATCTCTCTTGTAGACTTTCAGAAGAATGACCAATATAATATTTGTCTAACTGATTGGAATAAAGAATATAGCAATAGCACATCTTGCTAATATAAAACAAAAAAAACTCACAATAAAAATTGTGAGTTTTATGTGAGCGCGAAAGGATTCGAACCTTTGACCGTCTGCTTAGAAGGCAGATGCTCTATCCAGCTGAGCTACGCACCC
>DKLU01000198.1:4957-8070 GCA_002455915.1 Chryseobacterium sp. UBA6632 | reverse complement strand
ATGCCGGACATACTATTATTGTACCTTTCGCACCGGGAAGAACAGACGCTTCTCAGGAGCAGACTGATGTTGAATCGATGGGATATTTGGAACCTGCAGCAGACGGATTTAGAAATTATTTAAAGAAAAAATTTGCTGTTTCTACAGAATCTTTATTAATTGATAAAGCGCAATTGTTGAATCTTACAGCTCCGGAATTAACTGTTTTAGTCGGGGGTATGAGAGCTTTAAATGCAAATTTTGATGGTTCAAATCACGGAATTTTTACTCACCAACCGGGTGTTTTAACGAATGATTTCTTTGTGAATTTATTAGATATGAAAACTCAATGGAAAGCTGCATCTCCAGATAACGAATTGTATGAAGGAACCGACCGCTCAACCGGAGAGAAAAGATGGACGGCAAGCCGCGCAGATCTGGTTTTCGGTTCAAACTCAGAATTGAGAGCAATTGCTGAGGTGTATGCAAGTTCTGATGCGAAAGAAAAATTTGTAAAAGATTTCGTTTCAGCTTGGGTAAAGGTGATGAATGCCGATCGTTTTGATTTAAAATAAATTTATTAAAATTACAATGTTTAGCATAATAATTAAAGGTAATCGATAGGATTGCCTTTTTTTTATGTGAATATTTTGGTTTTTTGTTGTTGATTTTAACATTAATTAAAAATAAAAATTTACATTTGTTTTGAAAAAACAACAAAATTCAAGACATGACGAAAAAATTATTTCCTGCCTTACTATTGGTAGGCTCTTTTACTTTTGCTCAGGTAGGTTTTAATACTGGGCTTCCTAATGCAACTTTAGATGTAGTTGGAAATCCGGCAGATAACAGCAAATTAGACGGAATTATCGCTCCTCGAATTTCAGGAGATCAGTTGAGATCAAAAACCTATACTTCTTCTCAAACCGGAGCTTTGGTGTACGTAACCACACCCGACACCTCACCATCTGGGCAAACACAGGAAGTTAATGCATCGGGGTATTATTTTTTTAACGGAGATCCAGCCGTAAATCGTTGGGCTAAATTGATTTCATCTGAAGATAAAAAAATCAGAACAATGAATACAGGGATGGCGACCAATGACGATTATACACTTCTTCTTACCGGGAATATTGCTCTTCCGGCGGCAAATAGTTCCAATCAAGGAAAAATTTATAATTTGATTAATGATACCAGCGGAAATATTACAATTAACGGTACTTTCAGAATCAACGGCAGCAATTTTTCCAATTATGGATTGAATACTAATGATTGGGGAAAAGGAATTATTGTCCAGAGTACGGGTTCTGCCTGGGCAGTAATTTCTAGGTATTAATTAAAGGGATACCTGATATGAGTCAGGTAGTCATTGGAAATTGAAAGACTGTTCATTTTAAGAATGGTCTTTTTTATTGATTTTAAGTGATTTTTAATATATTTATCAAACTTTATAAATGTATGCTCCAATGATTTTTTTGATGAATGGAAGAATTTAGACAACATATTGAAAAATTATCACCTTTTACAGACGAAAAGTTTAACTATATCTTTTCTTTTTTCAAATCAAAGATAATTAAAAAACATCGATTTTTAATTCAGGAAGGAGATGCGGTTCATTTTGAATATTGGGTGATGAAAGGCTGTCTGAAAGCTTCTGTGATCTCGGACGATGAGAAAGACCGAATTATACGATTTGCGATGGAAGATTGATGGGTAAGTGATTACGACGCGTATTTTAAGAAAAGAACAGCAACATTGAATGTGGAATGTCTCGAAGATTGTGAATTACTGGTGCTTTCTTTCGACGATCGCGAAAAACTTTGCAGAGAATTGGCTGAAATGGAATATTTTTTTCGGAAAAAATTGAAGGAGCATATGCTGTTTTCCAAAGACGCTTGGTTTCATTGTTGTGTAATGATGCGAAAGAGCGATATGAAATTTTTATTCAGCAATATCCGATGCTGATTCAGCGGGTTCCAAAATCAATTATCGCTTCTTATCTGGGGATTTCCAGAGAGACGTTAAGCCGAATTTCTAAACCTTAAATTTGACCTATATCACATCAAAACGGTGATGTAAATCATTTGCGGAAAAAATTTTTATTGAAAACTTTGCTTTTGCGTTAAAAAGTGCGCGAAGTTTCGCTATGAATACAAAGACAAAAGGTTATATTTCTGCAATTATTTCTTCGGTTTCTTATGGTTTGATTCCTCTGTTTATCTTACCTCTGAAAACGATTGGTTTCCCGATGAACATTACTTTGTTTTACAGATTTTTTCTTTCGGCATTGTTTATTCTTCCTTTGCTGATTTATAAAAAAGAATCGTTGAAAATTTCTGGAAGAAGTTTTTGCTCTATTTATTCTCGGAATTTTTTTCGCTTTAATGTCAGAATTTCTTTTTCTCGGTTACGATTATCTCACTCCGGGAATTGCCTCCACCATATTTTTCGTTTATCCGGTGATCGTGGCTTTAATTGTCTTCTTTGTCTTTAAAGAAGCAATTACTAAACTGACGGTTTTATCTTTATTCATAACGATTTTCGGAGTTTTTATTTTAAGTATTAAAGATTCTGTTTTTGATATTAACATTTTGGGATTGTGCATTGCAACGTTGAGCGCGGTTTTCTATGCATTATATATTGTGACCGTAAATAAAGTAAAAATTGAAGGTTCAAGTTTAAAAATCACCTTTTACTCGATGTTATTTTCTTCTTTTTATTATTTGATTAAAGCTTTACTAATGGGAGGTTCGTTGATAATTCCTGATGTGAAAATTTTCTTTAATCTTTCCTTGTTTGCATTAGTTACCACTGTTCTTTCAATTCTAACGCTAGTGTATGCCATCAAATTAATTGGTTCTACACCAACCTCGATTATGGGAGCTTTGGAACCAATTGTTGCCGTTGCTGTAAGCATTTTATTTTTCAGGGAAGATTTTACTTTGAATTTAGCAATAGGCGTTGGATTGATTACTTTTGGTGTTGTGTTGAGTATTGTTTCAGAGAAGAGGAAGAGTAAAGGTTAGACAAAAATTTTATAATCTTGTTGTATATTAAGAGATAATCTTTTTATTTACATTAATTTACCTTTTTAAAATAAGTTTACACAAAATAAACTTATTTTTAGGATGAGA
>DKLU01000198.1:4302-4850 GCA_002455915.1 Chryseobacterium sp. UBA6632 | reverse complement strand
CCCAAAACTATTCAGAATAATATCGTCTACTTCAAAAATTCCCATTCTTGTAAAATACTGAAGAGCTTCTGCAATCGTAATCGCAGAAACAAAATTGAAGAGCAAAATTTTCAGATTATTCAATTTTGGAAAAACCCAACCTAAAAATCCGAAAGGAATAAACATGACGATATTTCCTAGAACAATCGTAATAATGGTTTGCAGGCGAAAGGTGTTCTCAATAAACATCAAGGTGGAGAAAAATGGTTTTATCCGAATCACATTTTCATCAAACTGCGTTCTGCCAAATCCTAAAAACATAAGATAAAGCAAAAACAAAGTGTAAGGGAGAATTAAAATTTTATAAATTTTCTTTAACATCAATTGCAAATTTATTCATTTCAAAAACATTAAATTTGTGTGTTAAATTAATTTAATGAAGTACGTTTTACTTACGCTTATTTCGGCGATGTTATTATCCGTTTCGTGGCCCACTTACGGAGTTCCGTTTTTTATATTTTTTGCGCTCGTTCCACTTTTGATGATGGAACATGGCGTTTCAAAATTTT
>DKLU01000198.1:0-4109 GCA_002455915.1 Chryseobacterium sp. UBA6632 | reverse complement strand
CGTTTCAAAATTTTCAAATTATAGCAGAAAAAGTTGGATAGTTTTCGGACTATCCTATCTATGTTTTGTTATTTGGAATGTGGTTACCACAGGCTGGTTGTACGGTTCTAAAAATCCGGATGGAAGTCATTCTTTAATGGCTGTTTTATTTCCGGTTTTGGTAAATTCTTTCTTGTATTCTTTGGTTTTTCAATGTTATCATTGGTATAAAAATGCGCAGGGAACTTATTGGGGATTAGGATTTTTCATCGCGATTTGGATGAGTTTTGAGAAATTTCACTTGAATTGGGAACTTACATGGCCTTGGCTGAATTTAGGAAACGTATTTTCAGAATATCCAAAATTTGTGCAATGGTATGATACATTGGGAGCAACAGGCGGAAGTTTCTGGATCTTGTTAATCAATGTTTTGGTATTTTACACGATCAGAACTTGGGAAGCGGGAAGAAAAAGAAAAGATTTAATTAAAAATTCTTCCATTTTAGTTGGATTAATCGCCATTCCGATGATTATTTCGATTATTAAATACAATAGTTTTAACGAAAAACCAATCGGACAAGTCAATGTATTGATGCTTCAGCCCGATCTTAATCCTTATGGTGAAAAATATTCTAAAGACAGTTTATCAATTTTAAATGATCTTTTAACGCTTGCCGATAAAAATGCTAAAGGAAAAATCGATTATTTTATTGCTCCGGAAACAGCAATTCCGGGAAGAGGATCAATTTCTGAAACGGCTTTTGAAAAGAGTTTACTTTTAAATAATATCAAAGGTTTTCTTGCAAAACATCCGGGTGCTGTTTTTGAAACTGGAATTTCTTCACACAAATTTTATCTAAGTAAAGACAATTTACCTTTAGAAGCTTATCAACTCAATCAGGGACTTTGGGTTGAAAGTTTTAACTCGGCAGTTCAGATTATGCCTAATCATAATGTTGAAGTTTATCATAAAGGAAAACTGGTTCCTGGTGTTGAAATTTTCCCTTATATGAGTGTTTTAAAGCCACTTTTAGGGGATGCGATGCTTAATTTGGGCGGAACGGTAGCTTCTTTGGGAACTGATAAAGAGCGAGTAGCTTTTTCCAATCCGTACAACAAAGGAAAATATGCACCAATCATTTGTTATGAAAGTATTTATGGAGAATTTACCACAGATTATGTAAAAAAAGGAGCCAACTTCTTAGGAATTATGACCAACGACTCTTGGTGGGGCGTTACAGAGGGACACAAACAGCTTTTATCGTATGCAAAATTAAGAGCGATCGAAACCCGAAGAGAAATTGCCCGCGCTGCCAACAGCGGAATTTCAGCGCATATTAATGCCAAAGGAGAAATTGTGGAAGATACTTTTTATGGCGATCAAACGGCATTATTTGCAAAAGTAAATCTTTATGAAGGCATGACTTTTTATGCAAGATCCGGAGATTTATTATCTCGATTTTCCATGTTTGCTTTAGGATTTTTATTGTTTTATTATTTAATTAAAAGATTTCAAAACAGAAAACAAGCAAAGGTTTAAAAACAAAAAAAGGTGACTTAAAAGCCACCCACAAAACCAAATATAAAAGGAAAAGCCAGCTGGACGTCTGGCTTTTCTCATTGAAAGAATGCTCAATTATTTAACGATAAGTTTTTTGGTGATTGTTTGTTCTTTTATTTTTAGTTGTAAGATATACGCGCCTTTTGGCAAGTGAGATACATTGATTGACTGATCATTATTTAACGTTACATTCAATTTTCTTCCGTCGATTGAATACATTTCAACAGCAGATACTTTTTCTCCTTTGATGAATACTTTTTCCGTTGCCGGATTTGGATAAATTGAAATTTCTTTATCTAAATTAGCAATGTTCTGAACTGCTAAAACATTCTCCACAGACGCTTCTGAATATGTTTTTGAAGCATCAATAGATTTCACACTCCAAAACACATTCTGAACGGAAGGATCCAAATCTAAAAACCAAGACGGCGTAGTCACCACATATTTAGCAATATCCTGAGCGCCTGGCGTTGATCCTACTTTTATTTCGTAACGCAACGCATTCAGCGGTGTTTTATCATCCGAAGCACCACTCCATGAGAAATTCACACGGTTTCCGGTTCTGGTAAAGTTCAGGTTTGTAGGAGGCAAAGGTTTAAGATTGGTTCCCGCAGAACCAGCCTTAAATAATTTTGTTAATGAAGGTAATCCCGGAGTTGCCCAATCAAATCCGGAAAGTAAAACATCGAGCTGATGGTCATTGTTAATGTCAAGTAAATTCACAAAACCCGGACCTCCTAAAAAATTCAAACCTGTAGGTGTAATCTCTGTAAAAGAGCTATCTGTAGTATTATATGTAAATATTTTCACAACGCCTTCTGTGTCTTTATCGTTTCCTGAAACAATGAAATCGTAATAGCCGTCGTTATTTAAATCTCCTGTAACCACGGATGTTTCAGACATTTCGCCTGTCGGAATTTGTTGAAGCGTTAATTGCCCGGTTCCATCATTCATCAGAACACCCAAATATCCCGAGTAATTTTCATCCTGCGCAGAAACCACGATATCCTGAAAGCCATCACCGTTGAAATCAGCAAAATCTAATTTTCCGCTTGACATTGCAGGAAAGCTTTGAGATTCTACTAACGTTCCGTTTTGATTTAAATAAGATTTAAAAAGTGGCACATAGTTCGTATCAAGCCCCATTACGAGCATATCTAAAAGGTTATCATTATTAAGATCTACCATTTTAAAGCTTGAATTCTGCGTTCCCTGCATCCATCCATTAGTTACCTGAAAGCCGTTTCCGGTATTCTGATATAAGTCTAAATCGTGCACAAACCCTACTCCATCAATATATTGAGTTCCGTTCAGTGCATAATCCAATTTTCCATCATGATTAAAATCGAAAACTTCTAGCGAACCATATATTTTTCCGGGAAGATCGGCTTCTTTCACAAAACCCGTTCCTGTATTTCTGAATCGATAATGTTTGTAATTCACAATATCATTGTAGCTTAATCCTGTAGAAATAATATCCATTAAACCATCATTGTTAAAATCGACAAATTTAATATCGCCTAAATGCGTTGCATCTACTCCCAAATCTGCATAAGGAACCAATGTAGTTCCATTGCTTTTATATATTTCGTTAAACGAAGTATCTACCTCTCCGTCGCCATCAGCATCTATTGCTCCGTTGATCACAACATCGGTAAAACCGTCGCCATCCATATCTCCTACATCGGCCTCACCATAGTAAATATCCTTCATCGCAGTCGGAACTTCTGTGAAAGTTTGCGCCATAAATCCTACCGGTAACATATTTAATAGAATAAAAATCCTCTTCATGTTATTTTTATTTAGATTAATTAAAAACAAAGATATGCGATTAATTTTCCGAATTGAAAGAAAGGCGATATGAAATTTATCATTCATCAGGGTTGAGGGCGGTAGGATATATTTTATATCAAAAATCAATATTATTAATCAAGAAGTTATTTGGAAATATTTTCTAAAAGATTTGTCTATCTAAAAAATTCTTCGTTATTTTGCAACCTCAAATATTATACAAATAAAGAACATCGAGATATGTCAAGAATTTGCCAAATAACAGGAAAGCGTGCAATGGTTGGTAACAACGTTTCTCACGCTAATAACAAAACGAAGCGTCGTTTTGAAATTAACTTATTGGAGAAGAAATTTTACCTTCCAGAGCAAGATAAGCACGTAACACTGAAAGTATCAGCTCATGGATTGAGAGTGATTAACAAGATTGGAATCGAGGAAGCTATTGAAAGAGCTACTAGAAACGGATTGATTAAAAAGAACTAAATCATGGCAAAAAAAGGAAATAGAGTTCAAGTAATCCTTGAATGTACAGAGCACAAAGAGAGTGGTATGCCAGGAATGTCTAGATACATTTCTACTAAAAATAAAAAGAACACTACAGAAAGATTGGAATTGAAAAAATACAATCCGGTTCTTAAAAGATCTACCCTTCACAAAGAAATCAAGTAATTTATTAAATTATAATTTACCATGGCAAAGAAAGTAGTAGCAACCCTACAAAGCGGACAGTCAAAAAAAATGACTAAAGTTGTGAAAATGGTGAAGTCTTCTAAATCAG
>DKLU01000199.1:621-4076 GCA_002455915.1 Chryseobacterium sp. UBA6632 | reverse complement strand
ATGAAATTTTTTATTGACACTGCTAATCTTACTCAGATAAGAGAAGCTCAGGATCTTGGAATTCTTGATGGCGTTACAACCAATCCATCCCTGATGGCAAAAGAAGGAATCAGCGGAAAGGAAGCTATTTTGCAGCATTACAAAGACATTTGCGAAATTGTAGACGGAGATATTTCGGCAGAAGTACTTTCCACAACCTATGAAGAAATGATCAAAGAAGGCGAGGAACTGGCAGCCATTCATCCGAATATCGTGGTAAAAGTTCCCATCATCAAAGACGGAATCAAGGCGATCAAATATTTTTCCCAAAAAGAAATCCGTACCAACTGTACCCTGATTTTCTCATCCGGACAAGCACTTTTAGCAGCAAAAGCAGGAGCAACTTACATTTCTCCATTCTTAGGAAGACTGGATGATATTTCCACCGATGGTCTTCATTTAATCCAGGAAATCAGAACCATTTTCGATAATTATGGATATGAAACCGAGATTTTGGCAGCATCTGTTCGCCATTCGATGCACATCATCAACTGTGCAAAAATTGGTGCCGATGTCGTGACTTGTCCTTTGTCACCGATTTTGTCATTGCTGAAGCATCCTTTAACGGATTCCGGCTTGGAGCAGTTCATTAAAGATTCACAGAAAATGCAGTAATCTAAAATCATCAAATTTAAATATTAGATCAAAAAGCAATATATTTCAGATTGCTGTTAATTTAAAGAATTTGATGACCAAATTGAAAGATAATAATGTATTTGAACAATTAATAAATAAAAAAAATATCGTTATCTTTACGGATCAATCAAAAAGAACAATGCATTTATTGATATGCCGGAGAAATTAATCAATTATACCAAAGAGGCTTTTCAAACAGCTTTCAGCTCAGACCCAGAACGGATTTTTCTTGCTCCTGGAAGAATTAATATTATTGGGGAACACGTAGATTATAGTGACGGTTTTGTGCTTCCGGCTGCCATCGACAAACATATTTGCTTTGCGGTAAAAAAAACAGATGATTCCAAAATTATTTTTTTTGCAAAAGATTTTAATGATTCTTTCAGCTTTGATGTTAATGAAAAACAGTTTCCGGTTTCACAGACTTGGGTCAATTATTTGTTAGGTGTTTTCAATGTCATTCAGGAATTAGGAAAAGAGGTCGGAGGTTTGCAGATTGCTTTCAGCAGTACGATTCCGATGGGTTCTGGTTTGTCTTCGTCGGCGGCTTTGGAATGTGGTTTTGCTTATATTCTCAACGAAATTTTTGATTTAAATTTAAATAAAAAAGAAATAGCGGTTATCGGTCAGAAGTCTGAACATACTTTTGTAGGTGTAAAATGTGGAATTATGGACCAATTTTCGTCAGTTTTTGGACAAGAGCATAAAGTGATTATGCTCGATTGCAACTCTTTGGAACATCAGTATTTTGAAGCCAATATTGATGGTTACAGCTTGGTTCTTTTTGACAGTTGCGTGAAACATACCCACCTTACTTCCGGCTACAACGACAGAAGAAGAGATGTTGACAACGGCAAAAAAATATTATGGGAAAAGTTTCCCGAAATACAGAAATTCAGGGATTTTAGTTTTGAAATGCTTGATAAAGTGAGGGAGGAAATGGGTGAGGTTTCCCACAAAAGATGTCTATATCTCCTTAAAGAAATTAAGAGGGTAGAAGAAGCTGCAAAAGCTCTGTCCCACAGTGATGTAGAATATCTTGGTCAACTTTTGAACGAAACCCATTCCGGACTTTCAACAGAATTTGAAGTAAGCTGTGATGAGCTTGATTTTATGGTTAAGGAAACTTTAAAAGAAGAAGGTGTTTTAGGGGCACGGATTATGGGCGGCGGTTTTGGCGGCTGCAGCATTAACCTTATTAAAGATGAAAATGTTGATCAGGTTATTGATGCTATCAGTGCTAAATATAAAAAGGCTTTCGATATCGAAATGAAAGTGTACAGGGTGAAAATATCAGACGGAATTAATGAATACAAGCGAGATGAAATTGTCATTTAATCAAAAAGACCATCCTCACAGAAGATATAATCCGCTTTTGGACGAGTGGATTCTTGTTTCTCCACAAAGAGCAAAACGACCTTGGCAGGGACAAACAGAAAAAACATCAGAAGAACAGCTTCCGGTTCATGATCCGAATTGTTATTTGTGTTCGGGAAATATTCGTGTTAACGGCGAAAAAAACCCTGATTATAAAGGTGTTTACGTGTTTGATAACGATTTCGGTTCATTGATGAAAGATGAAATCGATTTTTCTGAGCAACCGTCGGATTTTTTTACGTTGAAGCCTGAAAGAGGGATCAATCGTGTGATTTGTTTCTCTGAAAATCACAGTCTTACGTTGCCTGAAATGGAGGTTGATGATATTAAAAAAGTTGTTGATGTTTGGCAAAATCAATATAAAGAACTGGGAGCATTGGATTACATCAACCACGTTCAGATTTTTGAGAATAAAGGTCAGGTGATGGGTTGCAGCAATCCGCATCCACACGGACAGATCTGGGCGCAGTCTTCTATTCCGTCCAGTGTTCTTAAAACCCAGGAAAACCTTAAAAAATATTTTGACGAAAAAGGAAAGTCTCTTTTGGAAGATTATGTGAAAAAAGAGCTGGAAATCAATGAAAGAATTATTCTTGAAAATGAAGATTTTGTCGCAGTGGTTCCGTTCTGGGCAGTGTGGCCTTACGAAACAATGATCGTGAGCAAAAGAAAAATTGAAAATCTGATTGAATTTTCTGAAGGAGAAAAGCTTTCTTTAGCTTCAATTTTAAAAGATTTAACCACAAAATACGACAATCTTTTTGAGGTTTCATTTCCATACTCGGCAGGAATCCATCAATCTCCAACCGACCATAAACCTCATGCTGAATGGCATTTTCACATGCATTTTTATCCGCCATTGCTGAGAAATGCAGAAGTGAAAAAATTCATGGTGGGTTATGAAATGCTTGCAGAACCGCAACGTGATGTCACTCCGGAGCAAAGTGCAGAGATATTGAAGAGTCTTTCGAATATTCATTACAGATTATAATAGAAATCCTGATGAAAAGTAAGGATTTAATCGATATATAGTAGTTTTAACAGAATAATATTGAAATATTTGATAAAGGTTTTGTCTGTATCTTACCAGTAATTTAAACGCAAGTTTTCATTGAGATCTTTATATTGAGTAGGAGTCGCACCTGTAATTTTCTTGAAGAATCTAAAAAAATGTGGAGGGCTTTGCACGAGGTTCACAATTAAGTCCTGCAGAGTTGTTTTTATATATATTTTATAAAATCCGAAAACAGTAGATCGAAAGGGAGAGAAACTTTACAGCGTCTGTTTGAAAGATCTGATAACAGAGATAAAGATACTGATGAAAAAGCTGTAGCAGCACAGGCAAAAGCTATTATTGGGTGGGGAATAACTTCCAATATTGATGTGGCGGAAATTAAGCATCC
>DKLU01000199.1:0-539 GCA_002455915.1 Chryseobacterium sp. UBA6632 | reverse complement strand
TGGCGGAAATTAAGCATCCTGTTCTTATCATTCAGGGAAGCAATGATGAGATGATGGATTCTGATACTTCTTATGAATTATTGACACTATCCCCAATGCAATTTTAAGTTATTATCCTGATTTTGCGCATGGATCCTTTTTTCAGTACCCTGAAATTTATCTTAAAAATGCTATTTTAAAGATTCTTTCTTCAAAGTATACATCAACATCAGTACTGGCAATCCGAATGATGCGCCGACCGAAAATGATGCTAAAATAGGAATCCAAAGATGCTTGATTTTATATCTTTTACCAAAATCTGCAGTCGTGAAAGTGATTACGACAACCGTAATAATAACATCGAGCCAGCCAAAAGCAGAAATATGATTTTCAAATGCTTGTTGTAAAAGAAGAGAAAAATCTAATCCATATTCATTGATAAAGGCAATAAGTTTTGTAAGAGGAACGGCGGCGCCAATAATTGCAAGAGCAAAATAAATATATTTCATAATCTAATGGTTATTAATGATTTTAAGAGTCTGTTTAATTTGTAATTTCAA
>DKLU01000480.1 GCA_002455915.1 Chryseobacterium sp. UBA6632 | reverse complement strand
TCGGTCTCAGGGGCTTTACAGAAATACACTGGCGGCCAATAATAATACTTTATTTTCCGGACATTATATTTCCAAAAGCGGGAATTATGAATTGTTTGCCCACTATTTACATCAAAACGTAAATAATCAGGAGAATGGAGGGATTACCAGAGACGATCTTTTCCAAGATGGCGACAGCAATTCAAGTAACCGCCAGAATATGCAGGTAAATCTGTCAGGCTCAAGTTCGCAGTTTTCGTACCGAAGATATTATTTAAGCCATCAGTTTACGCCTTTCAATGCAGAAAAATTCCCGTTCAGAATCAGGCACACGATTTTTCATCAGGGAAATAAATATTTCTATCATCAGAATGCTTTGGAAGGATATTGGTATACAAATGCCAATGAGTTGGTAAATGGGTACTCGTTGGGAACTCAGAAATTTTCAAATAATTTAAGCAATACTGTAAGTTTGGTTTTTGATAAAGAAAACTTGAAACTGGATGCCGGAGTTCGTTATCAAATGCTTGAGTTTGGTTTAGAAAACGGAATTACAATCAACGATGTAGCTTATCCAACAAAGCTTAAAGAAAATAGATTAGGTGCAGTTGGAAATTTAGAGGTTAAACTTTTTGACAAAATTCATTTAAATTCATTCTTGGAATTTTCAAAAGGAAGCGAATTTGGGAATTATCTAAAGACGACCAATAGTTTAAGATTTGAACCAATCAAAGATTATTTTGTAAATGCGAAGGTGAATTTCCAAAGCGTTTATCCAAGCTTCAACTATCTTTTGAATACTTCGATCTATAATAGATTTAATTATTATCTGCAGGATGCGAAAAACCAGTCGATCACTGAGATTGGAGGAAATATCAATTTAAAATGGTTCAAAACCGAATTATTTGCCAACTATTTCAGAATTGATAATTACACGTACTTCGACAGTAGCGCACAGCCAAAACAAAGCGAAAGTTCTCTGAATATTTCTCAAATTGGAGGCGATGCTACATTTAGCTATGGAAATTTCCATTTGAATACAAGATTACAGTTTCAGAATGCTTTATCAAATAAAGATCTTTATCCGATGCCTAGTTTCATTGGTAGAGCCAATATTTTTTATCAGGGAAAATGGTTTAAGAAAGCTGCAGAAGTGCAAACTGGTGTCAAGATTTATTATTTCTCGAAGTTTGCAACAAGAGAATACCTTCCAATCATTAACGAATACATTTTGCCGGGTTCCGGCTCCTTCTCTATCGGCGGACAGCCTTTGGTAGACGTTTATTTTAATATGAAAATTAAAAAAATGTTCTTCTTTATTGAAGGTCAGCAAGTGGGATCGGCTATCTCAAATAATAAAGCGTACGCATTTCCGCACTATCCGGTTTATGATTTTAGGTTAAACATCGGAATTGTGTGGTATATGTTCAACTAAAACTTAAATCAGGTTGAAAACTATAAATAAAATATCATTTAACGATATAGAAAGCATTCCTCAATTGGTTAAAGATTTTCTAAATCAAAAAATTGAGGGATTTGAAGAAAACACATTTTCTTTAGATCATTTTAAAAATCAAATTCACGAAAAACAGGATTCTTTTACTTCAGAGCAAAGAAATGTTCTTTCAGATGTTTTAGAAAGACAGCTTTCTCTTCTTGAACTTTCTTCGAAGCAAAAAGAAAATATAGATAATATAAAGCAACCGAATACTTTTACGATCACCACAGGGCATCAGTTAAATTTATTCTCCGGACCAGTTTTTTTCGTGTATAAAATTTTGCAAACAATTAAAACTTGTTCTTATTTAAAAGAAAATTTTCCGGATTTCAATTTTGTTCCTATCTATTGGATGGCTTCGGAAGATCATGATTTTGCGGAGATCAATCATTTTAAAACAGAGAATAATTATTACGAGATCAACGAGAAATCGGGTGGTGCAGTTGGGAGAATTGATATAAATGATACCTTCTTTATTTCTGAATTTGAAAAGGAATTTAAAGATTCTGTTTTTGGAACCGAATTAATTTTAATGTTGAAAGAAGCTTACAAAGTTGGAAATACTTTAACGCAGGCAATTCAGATTTTGGTGAACCGATTGTTTTCAGACTTTGGTTTGTTGATTTTGGATGGCGATTCTTCGGCGCTTAAAAATCAAATTAAAGCAACTTTTAAAGATGAACTTCTCAATTTTAGTTTACATGAAAACTCAAAAGAGAAAGTTGACTTTTTAACAAAGAAATACGGGAAAGTGCAGGTAAATCCGCGCGAAATTAATTTGTTTTATCTTTCTGAAACAAGAGACCGAATTGATTTTGACGGAAAAAAATATACGATTGTAGACAAAAATATTCAGTTTACAGAAGAAGAAATTCTTAATGAGCTTGAAAATCATCCTGAAAAATTCAGTCCGAACGCATTGATGCGTCCGGTATATCAGGAAACGGTGTTGCCGAATTTAGCTTATATCGGAGGAAATGCCGAGATCATGTATTGGCTGGAATTAAAAGATTATTTCAACACCATCAATATTCCTTTTCCAATTTTAATTCCTCGAAATTCAATGTTATTCCTGAAAGAAAAAACAGTTGGAAAAATCAAGAAATTGAATTTGAAAGTGGAAGACTTTTTCCAGAATTTCACAACGATTACGAATAACAAAATATTAGACGATAATACTATTCTGAAATTATTGGATGAAAAGGAAAACCTTCTAATAACTCATTTCTCTGAGTTAAGAACTATTGCAGAAACTACGGAGAAATCTTTCGGAAATATGGTGAAAGCGGAGGAAGTTCGACAACTGAAATCATTCAAAAGACTGAAAAAACGTCTTCTTCATGCAGAAAAAATAAAACAGAGCGAAATGTTAGAAAGACTGGAAAATCTGTTTTTAGATGTACATCCTTCTAAAATCTGGCAGGAAAGGGTTTATAATTTTAGCGTTTTCTTCGCAGATTATGGATATGCATGGCTTGAAAATTGTTGGGAAGAAATGGTGGTTCAAGATTCAAAATTAATAATTGTTGCCATTTAATTTTAAAGAAGTATTTTTGTAAATTATAATTATCGAATATGATAAAGAGGTTTTTTATTCTATCCAGTTTATGTATGGTTTTGGGTGTATCTGCTCAGAAATCGCACACTGTTGCAAAAGGAGACAATCCTTATAATATTGCAAAAAGATACGGCATGACTGTAGATGAATTGCTGAAAATGAATCCGAAGTTTAAAGACGGCAAATTGGCAATTGGTGATGTTTTATCGGTGAAAAATGATAAAACTTCAACTTCAGCTCCAAAAACGGTTGTAGTTGAAAAACCAAAAGCAACCAGCACTTCGCAGGTTGGAAAAATTGTTTTGCAGCCTAAACAAACGATCTACGGAATTACAAAGCAATACCGTATTTCTGAAACTGATCTTAGAAAAATGAATCCTGAGCTGGATTCTCACATGAAGATTGGCGACGAGATCACTTTACCTCTTGAAAGCATTAAAAAATACGGTGGCCAGCAGGCTGTAGTAGCAGTTTCAACACCTAAACCTGTAGAACAGTCAACAGTAGAAACTCCAACTCCGATTGCGGATAGTGAAAACTATGTTGTTCAGGCAAAAGATAATTATTACAGAATTTCAAAACAGTTTAATATTTCTCAGCAGGAACTTTTCGCTTTGAATCCGGGATTGGAGGAAAAAGGATTGAAGCCTGGAGAAAGTATTATCATAAAAAAATCAAATGCAGCTCCGGTTGCTGAATCTTCTTCTAATTCAAAAACAAAAGTAGATTCAGGAAACGAAAGATCTTCAGCCAATGCTACGTCAACTGCTGATGATTTTGTAACGTATACCGTTCAGCAAGGTGATACCGTATTCTCAATTGTGAATAAATACGGAATTTCAATTGATGAGTTAATCGCGCTAAACCCAGATCTTTCTCATGGTTTAAAAACTGGAATGGTTTTAAAGATCAAAAAGCTGGATCCTGCTTACGTTAAGAAAAATGGTGATGCGCTAAGTGTTGTGTTGATGCTTCCTTTCGGATACAGTACCAACGAAACGCAGTACAGAGCAATGGCTATGGATTTCCTTACGGGAGCGAAGTTAGCGATTGAAAGAAATGCAAGAAACGGACAAAAACTTGAGGTTAAAATTGTAGATTCTGGAAATGAAGCAACCTTCAGAAATTCTTTAACGCAATTGCATCCTGATAATACAGATTTAATTATTGGCCCGTTTTTCAAGTCGAATGTGGTAGATGTTCTTGACTTTACTAAAAATCAAAAAATCCCGATTGTGGCGCCTTTTGCCAACTCTCCGGAATTATATAACTACAGCAATTTGATTATCGTTGAAACGAATGATCAAACCTATGCTGATAAAATTGTTGAGGAAGTGAAAGCTTCTTATTCAGACCAAAAAATCTATGTTGTTGCAGATGCTAAAAAAGAAAATGCCAACTACATTAAAGCAGGTCTTGAAAAAACATTAAAAAGTCCAACAGTAACGATCGTGAATTCTGCAGCAGATATTCAACTGGATCAAAATATGATGACAGGGCAGTCTGCTCCGGTAATCGCGATTTTAGCCAATGCAGATTCTGCAGCGGGTGAAGCGTTCTCGAATAAGGTGATCGCTTTGTCTAAAGAAGTTCAGGGAGTAAAAGCATTCAGTATGTATTATGCTCCAAGCTTTGAAAAGAAAGTAGATGACCTTAGCCAAGCAAATCTGGTTTATTTGATGGACAGAAAGATCAATACCGATGGAAGTTTTGAAAAAGAAATTCTGGCGGCTTATAAGGGCAAATATTGTAAAACACCTCCTAAATATGCTATTGTTGGTTTCGATGTTGTGAACGACATGTTAACCAGAGAAAATAAAAAAGGAGAAATTTTCAAACAGATGAATAAGGTTCAGACTCAGTTGGCTACCAAGTTTGAGTTTGTAAAAGCCAAAGCAAATGGTGCTTATGTAAATACTGGTTATAGAGTAATCAGATTAGTTCCGTAAGGATATTATTAACATTATATTTATATTTGCAAAATATTTTAAATTACTAAATGAAAGCACTTGTATTTCCTGGGCAGGGTTCTCAGTTCGTAGGAATGGGAAAAGAATTATACGATTCTAGAAAAGACATTAAGGACTTAATGGAATCTGCCAATGAAATTTTAGGTTTCGATATTCTTTCTATTATGTTTAATGGAGCGGATGAGGATCTTAAGAAAACTGAGGTTACGCAACCTTCGATCTTTATACATTCAGTAGCGGCTCTTAAAGCGGTGAACGGTCTTGGCGCTGAAATGGTGGCAGGACATTCTTTAGGAGAATTTTCAGCATTGGTTGCCAATGGCGTTTTATCTTTTGACGACGGTTTGAAGCTGGTTTCCGAAAGAGCAAAAGCAATGCAGGCGGCTTGTGATGCCAACCCAAGTTCTATGGCGGCAATTTTAGGATTGGAAGATGCTAAAGTGGAAGAAATTTGTGCTACAATCAGCGGTATTGTGGTTCCTGCAAATTACAACTGTCCCGGGCAATTGGTAATTTCCGGTGAAACAACAGCAGTTGAAGAAGCTTGCGTAAAATTAAAAGAAGCCGGAGCAAAAAGAGCATTATTGCTACCCGTAAATGGAGCTTTCCATTCTCCTTTAATGCAGCCTGCACAAGAGAGATTAGCTTCTGCGATTGAAAAAACAAAATTCAGAAAAGCAACAATTCCTGTGTATCAGAATATCACGACTACAGCGATTACTGATCCTGATGAGATTAAAAATAATCTTATTGCACAATTAACAGGTCCTGTAAAATGGACGCAGTCTGTTCAGAATATGATCAAAGACGGGGCTAATAACTTCATTGAAGTAGGTCCTGGGAAAACCCTTCAGGGATTGATCAAGAAAATCGACGGGTCTGTATCTGTTGCTTCTGCAATCTAAATAAAAAATATGGGCGAAATATTTTCACCAGGAAAGCTTATGCTTACTTCAGAATATTTCGCAATGGATGGAGCTCTTGTCTTAGCGGTACCTACCAAGTTGGGACAAGAGTTTTATTTTGAAGAAAAATACGATGGGAAATCTCTTATTTTCTGGGAGGCCTATCATCAAAACAAATTATGGTTAAAGGCTTTCATTGATTATAAAAATTGGCAGATCATTGAGACCAATATTACTTCAAGTGCTGAATTTATTTTAAAAACCTTAAAAAATGTTCAGTCACTTTCTACAATCAAATTCAAGAACGATTTTACTTATCATTTAAAAACCAACCTTCAATTTCCTGCAGATTACGGTTTGGGAAGCAGTTCTACGCTCATGACCAATCTTGCGGAATGGGCAGAGATTGATCCTTTTCATTTAAATTCAATCAGTTTAGGCGGCAGCGGATACGATATTGCGGTGGCAAAAGAGAAATCTGCAGTGCTGTTTCAAAGCAAACCTGAGATTACATATGAACGGACGAATTTCAATCCTTCTTTTAAAGATGAATTGATTTTTATTCATTTAAATCAGAAGCAGGATAGCCGTGAAGGAATCAATTTTTACAAGTCTAAAACAAAGTCTCAAAAACTGGTTGATGAATTTTCGAATCTTACAAGAAATATTTTAGTATGTAACGAATTGGAAAATTTTTCTCAACTAATGTTAATTCATGAGCAACAAATTTCGAAATTCCTTGAAATTCCTACAGTTAGAGAGCGTTTCTTTGCGGATATCCCTGTTTTTGTGAAAAGTTTGGGAGCCTGGGGTGGAGATTTTGTCATGAGCTCAAAATTTGATGGCTTTGAGGACTATTTTTGGGAGAAAGGTTTTCGCACAATTTTCAATTGGAAAGATTTAATCAGTTTGTAATCAGCTGGTTATAAACTTGTTTTTTTATTTGCCATTCTGACTTATATCATTATATTTAAACCACTTTTAACAATTAATTAATATTAATTTTGTTGAACCCCAATATTGAAATAGAAAATATAAGTAAAATGAAACACGCTAAAATCATCCAGGATTTAGAAAAATTACGGATTAAAGGAAGTTATGAAGTCATTTATAATCCTTCGTATGAAGAATTGTATCAGGCTGAAGTTTCTCCTGAAAATCAAGGCTTTGAGAAAGCTGAGCTTACGGAATCTGGTGCAGTATCAGTAAAAACAGGAATTTTCACAGGTCGTTCACCTAAAGACAGGTATATTGTTCAGGATGATGTTACAAAAGACACGATTTTTTGGGACGGTAAAGTAAACTTGCCAACATCTCCGGAAATTTTCCAGTCTTGTAAAGACTTAGTGCTGAACCAGCTTTCTGATGCTAAAAAAATCTATGTTGTAGATGCATTCTGCGGAACGAATACAGATACAAGATTAAAAGTAAGGTTCATCGTTGAAGTAGCGTGGCAGGCGCATTTCGTTACGAATATGTTCATCCGTCCTTCTCATTATGAGTTGGAAAGCTTTGGAGAACCGGATTTCACAGTAATCAATGGATCTAAAACGACAAACCCGAACTGGGAAGAGCAGGGATTAAACTCTGAAAACTTCGTGATGTTCAACCTTACCGAAAAACTTCAAATCATTGGAGGAACTTGGTATGGTGGAGAAATGAAGAAAGGGATGTTTGCCATGATGAATTATTACCTTCCTTTGAAAGGGATGGCTTCTATGCACTGTTCTGCAAATGTAGGTGAAGAAGGAGATGTTGCTCTTTTCTTCGGTCTTTCAGGAACAGGAAAAACTACTTTGTCTGCAGATCCGAAAAGATATCTGATTGGTGATGATGAGCATGGTTGGGACAACAATGGAGTATTTAATTATGAAGGAGGTTGCTATGCAAAAGTAATCGATCTTTCTGAAGAAAAAGAACCGGATATTTTCAGAGCGATCAAAAGAGATGCACTTCTAGAAAACGTAGTGGTTCACGACGGAATTGCTGATTATACAGACGGATCTATTACTGAGAATACGAGAGTTTCTTATCCGATTTATCATATTAATAAAATTGTTTTGCCTTCAAAAGCAGGACACGCGAGTAAGATTGTTTATCTTTCTGCAGATGCTTTCGGAGTATTGCCTCCTGTTTCTGTGTTGGATGAAGATCAGGCCCAGTACCATTTCCTTTGTGGTTATACTTCAAAGTTAGCCGGTACAGAAAGAGGAATTACAGAACCTCAACCTTCATTTTCTCCAGCATTTGGTGAGGCATTCCTAACATTGCACCCAACAATGTATTCAAAAACATTGATCGGTAAAATGAAAGAACACGGTGCTAAAGCATATCTGGTAAACACAGGTTGGAACGGAACAGGAAAAAGAATTTCTTTGAAAGATACAAGAGCAATCATTGATTCTATCATCGACGGATCTATTGAAAATGCTCCGAAAACAAGAATTCCAATTATGAATCTTGAAGTTCCTACAGAATTACCAAACGTTTCGGAAGGGATTTTAGATCCAAGAAATACATATAATGAAGTTTCTGAATGGGAAGAAAAAGCGAAAGACTTAGCTTCAA
>DKLU01000483.1:2487-2865 GCA_002455915.1 Chryseobacterium sp. UBA6632 | reverse complement strand
GGAAGAAGTTTATTCGAATTGGCTCAGTTGTTACAATTAAAAGAATATAAAGAGTTTGATGTGAAAGATGTTAGTGTTCCGGATCAATTAACTCCTGAATTGAAATCTGTTGATGAGGTTCTGACCACGGCTTATGAAACACAGCCACAGATAAAAGCAGCAGAAAGTAGAATCAGATCTGCAGAAGCTCAAATTGAAGTTGATAAAACCGCTTTTTATCCATCACTTACAGCAAGTGCGGGGGTCGGAAGTTTTTATAATAACCTTTTGAATACGAATAATATAGGTTCGGCATTATTGTATATTCCTGAAAAAGGATTTTTCTCGCAGTATAAAGATAACTTTGGTCAGCAGGCTGCTGTTTCGTTAAGTATTCCG
>DKLU01000483.1:0-2302 GCA_002455915.1 Chryseobacterium sp. UBA6632 | reverse complement strand
CTGTTTCGTTAAGTATTCCGATTTTTAATAAAGGAATTACAAAACTTCAGGTGGAGCAATCGAGAATTAATGAAAGTGCTGCGAAAATTACTTTAGAGCAACAAAAACAAACGGTGAGACAGAATGTTCAGAAGGCACAATTTGATGTTGATGCAAATTATGAAATTTATGTTTCATCGGTAGAAGCGGAAAAAAGTACAAAACTGGCATTAGAATTTGCGGATAAAAGCTATGCAGCAGGTCGTTCTACAATTTATGATGTAAATGTTGCGAGAAATAACTACGCGAATGCTCAAGGTTCTGTGGCTCAGGCTAAATTTAATTATCTTTTCAGTCTTAAATTGTTGAATTTCTATGCGGGAATTCCATTAAGTTTGTAAAATGTCTATTCAGTCTTTAGAAAAATATTTACCACAAAATACACTGCAATATTTAAAAATCTGGTTTGCAGACTATTATATTCATATAAAAGTTACACGAAATAGGAATTCAAAACTGGGAGATTACCGAAAGCTCCCAGATAATTCCCATGAAATTACTATAAATTCTACCTTAGCGCCTCAGCTTTTTTTCTTTGTTTTAACCCACGAATTGGCTCATCTTATCGCATTCGAAAATTATGGAAGAAGAATTTCTCCTCACGGTAATGAATGGAAAGATACTTTCAGGCAAATGTTACTGCAAAGTATTGATGTTTATGAGGAAAAATTAAGACCAATCATCATAAAGTTTTCTAAATCTCCAAAAGCCAACTTTATGTCGAGCCCAGACTTGGTTAAGTATTTTCATATTGAAAAACAGGACGATAACTTAGTTTTTATTGAGACATTAAAGAAAGGAGATTATTTTATCTATCGCAACGAAAAGTATTTATTAGAAGGTCTGATTAAAAAAAACTATCTTTGTCAGAACCTGGCTACCGGAAGGAAGTATTCTTTCAAGCCTTTGGCTAGGGTAGAAAAATGCACTTAAGAATGTCAAAATCAGATAAATACTGTGTGATAATGGCGGGAGGAATCGGGAGTAGATTCTGGCCAATGAGTACTCAGAAATTTCCAAAACAATTTCAGGATATTTTAGGCGTTGGGCGTACGATGATTCAGCAGACTTATGACAGAATCAGCAAGCTAATTCCTAAAGAAAATATATTCGTGATTACGAATAAGGAATACGTAGAGCTTTCTCATCAGCAGTTACCGGAAATTCCGCAGAAAAATATCGTAGGAGAGCCTTTGATGAAAAATACGGCTGCCTGCAATTTGTATATGGCGAATAAAATTGCCGAAATTGATCCTAATGCAACAATGGTTGTATTGCCTGCAGATCATTTGATTTTAAAAGAGGAAACTTTTTTAGAAAAAATTGAGATTGCCTTTAAAATAGCGTCAGAACATGAATATCTGGTGACGTTGGGCATTACTCCTACGCGTCCTGATACAGGATACGGATATATTCAGTTTGTTGATAAACACGATTCTGATTATTATAAAGTAAAAACTTTTACCGAAAAACCAATTCTTGAAATTGCCAAAAGCTTTCTAGAAAGTGGTGATTTTCTGTGGAATGCAGGGATTTTTATCTGGAATGTTAAAAGTATTCATCACGCTTTTGAAACGTATCTTCCTGAAATGACACAGCATTTTACGGCTTGTGAATACAATGCGGGAAATGAGCAAAGCTGCATCGAACTTATTTATCCTAAAGTTCAGAAAATTTCTATCGATAACGGAATTTTAGAAAAGGCTAAAAATGTATACGTAATTCCTGCTGATTTGGGCTGGAGCGATTTGGGAACATGGACCTCGGTGTATGAAAATGGTGAAAAAGATGAGAATGAAAACGCAGCCAATTTAAAGCATCTTTTAACCTATAATTCAAAAGGAAATATTATCCGTTTAAAAAACAATAATAAAGCGGTAATCATCGATGGGTTAAATGATTATATCATTGTCGATACGGATAAAGCTCTTTTGATTTGCCCAAGAGATCATGATCAAATAATTAAAGATTATGTTCTTGATCTGAAAAACTTTAAAAAAGGAGATAAATTCATGTAAAATAATTGGCATAATTTCTGCCAAGTCTTTTCACTATGAGAAAAATAATATCCAAATTTACACTGTTTATATTCTTGATCGTAAGTGTTTTATCTTTTGCTCAAGAAAAGAAAAAGTTTGCTAATATTTCAAGCGTTCTTAACGGAATTATTCCCAACGAGCGCATAGATTTTTGGGTATTGGTTCATAATGAATACGGGAAAAATAATGAAGTGAAAATTTCCGGGAAAAAGAAAGATTATACT
>DKLU01000117.1:1860-6512 GCA_002455915.1 Chryseobacterium sp. UBA6632 | reverse complement strand
AAATAATACATTTTAATTAGTTTTTTAAAATAACTGAAACTAAGCCAGTTTATTATATTTCTTCATCAAATTCTCATAAGTTCCCTGCGGAAGAATCCATTTCAAAGGAACTCCGATCTTCTGTCCGAATTTCCCGAAATAATAATGTGCCTTCCATTTCTTTTTGGTTAAAAGAGCATCTACATATTCTGCAACTTCCAAAGGTTCAGTTCCGTCGCCTACGTGAGAGTTCATTAAAGCATATACTTTATCAAACACATTTTTGTAAGGTTCAGAAACTTTTGTTTTTACTCTATTTTCAGCAATATTGGTTTTAATATCTCCTAAATGAAGCGAGCAAACGTGAATATTCCAAGGGTAAACTTCATATCTCATCGCTTCCGTTACTTTGTCCAAAGCAGATTTTGAAGCAGAATAAAATCCGCGGAAAGGCAATCCCATTTCACTTCCGATACTTGAAACATTGATAATTTGTCCGAATTTATTTTCACGCATTTTCGGCATCACTGCACTCATCATCTGCACAGCTCCCACTAAATTTAGGTTGAATAATTTCAGAATATCTTCTTTTGTGGAATCTTCCACAGCGCCTACCATTCCCATTCCTGCATTGTTGATCAAAACATCAATTCGGGTTTCCGTTTTTAATACTTCGGCAATGGCATTCTGAACGGCATCATTATCTGTAACATCCGTAGGAATAGATTGAAAATGCTGGCTCTCGGTGTGTTTTCTGCTTAGTCCATATACTTTATGACCTTTCTTCCCGAAATATTCTGCTAATACGAAACCGATTCCTGATGAGGTTCCTGTGATGATTATCGTCATGTATTCTTATTGCTGTTTAGAATTATATATTTTGCAAATTTCCGAGATTATTTTTGATCTCTCATGCTTTATATATAAGCTTACTATTAATTTTTAGCAAATGTAAAAAAAGAAAAATGAACTCTCTGTTATTTATTTAAAACTGAAAATATTTTTGATGAAAATAAAGATGAGTATTATGTTAAATAGAATCTGTTGAATAATAGAAAAAATTATTAATTAAATAAAATATAATTAATGAATTATTAAAGGATAAGAATGCTTGAAATTCCTTTATTAATCGCATGTTGGGATAGGTTTTGTTAATGTTTTTGTAATGAAAACGTAAGGTGAAATTAATATCATTTGAGGTACTTGAAATCTATTTTTGCCTCTTAATTAAAATGATGATATGAGTTTACTGAAAATGCCTGTTTCAATTTCTTATTTTACAGGTCGGGCGCTATTATTGGGGGCGATTTCTATTTCACCAATAGTGCTGTCTCAGCAAAAGCAAGACAGTGTAAAAGAAAAATCCATAGACGAGGTTGTGGTTGTGGGTTACGGAACGCAAAAGAAGAGTAAAGTTTCCGGAGCGGTGTCGGAAGCTTCGCTAGACAAACTAAGTTCAAGATCTTTATCGGGATTGGGAGAAGTGCTTCAGGGGAAGGCTCCCGGAGTAACGGTGGTAAATGAAGGTGGAGATCCGAACGGTACGCCAAGAGTGAATATTCGTGGTTTGGGTGGTATTAACGGAGAATCTCCTTTGTACGTTATTGACGGAGTAGTCTTCAACGGAACGCCTTCCATCAACCCGAATGATATTCAGGATATTTCTGTTCTGAAGGATGCTTCTGCTGCCATTTATGGGGCAAGATCTTCCGGAGGGGTAATTTTAATTACAACTAAAAGAGGAAAAAAAGGAACCTTGACGGTAGATTTTGATGTTAAATACGGAATCAACCAAGCCTGGAGACTTAAAAAATCATTAAATGCGGCTGAATTTCAGGATGTGATGCACGCCGCTTTTGAAAATGCAGGAAAGCTGAGCAGTTTACCTTTGGCCTTTAATGCAGAAAAATATCCCGACGGAAGAGTAACGAGAACGGATTGGATGAACGAGATTTTCAGAACGGGAACACTTCAGGAATATAATGTGAATTTAAGCGGAGGAAGCGAGAAATCGAAGTTCTTTGTCGGAATGAACCACAGAAATGTAGAAGGAATCTTATTGAATACACAGGCAAAACGATATAATTTCAGAGTAAATTCAGAACATAAGGTGAAAGACTGGTTAACGATCGGAGAAAATATGTACTATAATTATTCCGACGGAAATACAGCAGATACTCAAAGCGGCTATACAGGAGCTTTGATTGCGGCGATGTACTATCCGCCCAATGTTCCGGTGTATACTCCGACAGGAGCTTATTCAGGATTACCGATCAGCGTGGCGGGTGGTTACGGAGATATGATCAATCCGGTGGCTTATCTTAACAGAATCAGCATCAGAAATCCTACTCATGAAATTTTAATTAATCCTTATGCTGAAATTACGTTAGCAAAAGACTTAAAATTCCGATCCAACTTTTCACAAAGTTTTAAACTGGGGAACGTAAAGAATTTCACTTACAGAGTATTGGAAGTAGGGAAAATTTTTGATACCAATAATCTGGAATATCAGTCGAATAATTCTTCAACCGCTCTTGCCGAGCAGCTCCTTACTTATAAAATTTCTGCAGGTAAACATAATTTTGACTTCTTGGGTGGTTTTACTTTCCAGAAAAATATTGAAGAAGGTTTTACGGCAAAAACATACGATTTCCGAAGTGAAGCTGAGGTTTTCCAACACCTTCAAAATGCTGCCGATACCAATAGAGAAGCAACGAGTTATCGAACTAAAAATACCTTGACATCTTATCTGGCGAGAGTAAATTACGATTACGCAGGAAAATATATTTTGAGTGTATTGGGAAGGCGGGATGGTTCTTCACTGGTTGCCAAACATAATAAATTTGCTAATTATTATGCTGTTTCAGGGGCATGGGTTGTTTCTAAAGAAAATTTTCTGAATGAAGTTTCATGGCTTTCCAATTTAAAATTAAGAGGAAGCTACGGGATTTTAGGAAATCTTGGGGGAATTACTCCACAATCGGTCAATCCTTTAATGATAAGAGAGAACAATATTATTTTCGGACAAGATCCTTCTCAGAATATTGCCTATTACGCAACTATAATGCCGAATTTCGATATAAAATGGGGAGAATCTAATCAGAAAGACTTCGGAGTTGATGCTTCCTTCTTGGAAAACAGTTTGTCTTTACAGTTTGATTATTTTGTTAAAAAATCAAACCGACAAGTTTTCAATGTAAGCTTGCCAAGTACTTCTACTTATCTTAGTCAGTACATCAATGCTGGCTTGTTTGAGGATAAAGGATATGAATTAGGAATTAACTATAACAGCAAAAGCAAAGGTGATTTTACCTATTCAGTAGGCGCTACTTTCAGTCAACTAAAAAATACGGTGAAGCAATTGGCAGATGTGGACGAGATTTTCATCAATACCAATGGCGTGAGAGGAGTTTTGAAACCTACCCGCATTAGAACAGGTGAATCTTTATATTCTTATTATGGCTATAAAACTGCCGGAATTTTCCAATCTCAGGAGGAGATCAATAACTATAAAGATGCCAATGGAAATTTAATTCAGCCTAATGCAAAACCTGGAGATATAAAATTCCTGAAAAAAGATGGGAACGTAGGAATACTGAACAATAATGATATGGTAAACCTCGGAAATCCTTATCCTAAATTCTCTTACGGATTGTCTTACAACATGACTTGGAAGAATTTTGATCTAAATATTTTCCTTCAGGGCGTTTACGGAAATAAAATCTTTAACGGGATGAAATTCGTTTCGTTAAACCCAGGTGGAACGGGACAAAATTATAATATGGACCGAGATATTCTGAATGCCTGGACGCCGCAAAATACCAATACAGATATTCCGATGTTGATGCATGGTGACCCAAGCGGGAACTATTCTAAAGTTTCAGATTTTTATGTGGAAGACGGATCTTATTTAAGATTGAAAAACCTTACCATTGGCTATTCTTTGCCTAAAGATCTTTACAAGAAAATAAACGTCAACAGATTACGAATTTATGTAACGACCAACAACCTTTTCACGATTACGAAATATACAGGTTTCGATCCTGAAGTGGGAATGGATTCTTATGGAGTAGATACGGGAAGATATCCTCAGGCACGTTCGTTTATTTTCGGAATTGAAGCCGGATTATAATTTATTAATGATTTAAAACAAAAAAAGATGAAATATTTCAACAAAATAATCATAGCAACAGGATTGGCAGCCACGCTTTTATCTTGTACCAGCGAACTTGATGTGCAGCCGGAAGGTACGCCTACAGAAGCCAGTTTCTGGAAAACAGAAAACGACTTGATTACGGGAGCTAACGCGATGTACAAACCGTTATTCGACAGTGAATTTTACGGAAGGGGCTTATTCTGGTTCATCAACGCGAGTGACGATATGGTGACCGGAAGAGCGAGAAGTGAAGCCGATAATGCTAAAAATTTCAGCAGTAATTATATCGCAGCGGGAGATCTAGAAACACAATGGAATAAAAGATACTCTGTGATTGGTGTGGCCAACCGTGTGATCAGAAATATTGATAATATTCAGACTTCAACCGCGGTTAGAAATAAATATTTGGGTGAAGCTTTATTCATGAGCAGCAGAATGTATTTTGAACTGGCTTCAAATTACGGAAATGAAAAAGCTGGCGTTCCGATCATTGACAGAACAAAAGAGCCAGATCCAA
>DKLU01000117.1:0-1711 GCA_002455915.1 Chryseobacterium sp. UBA6632 | reverse complement strand
GCAGCGAATGTGATGGCCAATTACAATTACATCGTCAATGATTTGAAACAGGCGGCAGATTTATTGCCAAAACAGGAAGAGCTTCCTGCTAAAGATTACGGAAGACCTCACAAAGCGGCGGCTTGGGCATTGCTGGCAAAGGTTTATCTTTTTATGAAAGACTATCAGAATGCAGAATATTACGCCAATGAAGTGATGACGCAGGGTGGAAGAGCTTTACTTGCCAACTATGCCGATGTTTTTAAATCTGAAAATAATTACAGTACAGAATATATCTGGTCTATTCCGGGAACTCCGAAATTTACATCTTGGGGAAGTATTCTTCCGGGGGTAATGCTGGAAAATAAAGGTTGGGGAGAATATAACGGCTGGGGATATTTTCAGCCGACGAAAGAATTGTATGATGAGTTTGAAACCAATGATAAAAGAAGAAGCGTTACTTTGTTGAGGTTGGGAGATACATTTACTTTTAACGGAACGCAGAGAACGTATACTTCTACGAATTCATTAACGGGCTATCAGTTCAATAAATACATGGATGCCTTTAAATATCCTTTAAGCAGCGGTCATGTAAGTGCCAACGGAGATTATCCGTGTACCGATCTTTCGGTTCCTATCATGCGTTATGCTGAGGTTATTCTGATCAAAGCGGAAGCTAAAATCATGTTGGGACAAAATGCAGATATTGAAATTAATATGATCAGAACCCGCGCCGGATTACCTGCTAAGAATGGCTGCACATTGGCTGATCTTAAACATGAAAGACGTTGCGAACTGGCAGGCGAGTGGTCCGACAGACACAGAGATCTTGTCCGCTGGGGCGATGCACAGGCAACTTATGCACAGGCACTTCACGGAAGCAACAATCAACAGGTTTGGGCTCCGAGAAACTTCAATCCGGCGATTCACAATGTATGGGCTGTTCCGCAGGCCGAAATCGTAAACAGCCACGGAATCATCAAGCAGAATGAAGGCTGGTAAAAAATTAAAGTATCAATAATTAATGTACACCGTATCACTACTGAAAACTCTGTAGTGATATGGTTTTTTATACAGAGAATATGAAGCAAGCAAAAATTTGGGCATTATTGGCTCTGGCTGTTTTTTCTAAAAATCAGGCACAGAATTATTTAAATTATAGCGTAAACAACGCTCATTCACACAATGATTACGAACAGAAAATTCCGTTTTGGGAGGCGTATTATGCTGATTTCGGTTCTATTGAGGCCTATGTTTTTTTAGTGAAAGATCAGCTTTGGGTGGCACATTCTGAAAAGGAACTGTCTGCGGAAAGAACGTTGGAAAGTCTTTATCTGGATAATATTTCAAAACAAATTAAACTGAATAAAGGAAGCGTTTATCCTGATGCCAATAAAAAACTGCAATTGTTGATTGATGTTAAACAGGAGTATAAAACGACCTTAGCTGCGTTGACGGATATATTGAAGAAATATCCTGAAATCACCAACAGTTCAAGCGTTAAAATCGTTATTACTGGAGGTCGTCCGAAACCTTCGGATTTTAAAAATTATCCTAATTATCTGTATTTTGATGGAGACATCAACCAAAAATATACGGCTGATGAGTTGAAAAGAGTAGGATTATTCAGTGCCGATCTGCAGGATTTTATTAAATGGAACGGTAAAGGTATTCCGCGAGATGAGGAAACTTTAGAAATCAAAAAAACGGTGGATAATAGATCGGAAGAGCG
>DKLU01000257.1 GCA_002455915.1 Chryseobacterium sp. UBA6632 | reverse complement strand
GGATGAGGAATTTGCTTTTGTAAGCAAACATTTTAATTTTGAAAAATTTAAAAAGAAAGAGTCCCTTTTTACTGGAGGCGATCCGGTGAAATATGTATATTTTGTGCTTTCTGGCCTTCTAAAACTTTTTTATACCGATAAAGAGGCTAAAGAGCACATTGTTTCATTCGCTATGGAGGACTGGTGGGAAACAGATTTTCAGGCTTATTATACTGAAAGCAATGCTCTGCTTACATTGGAATGTCTAGAAGACACCAAGGTTCTAAGTTTATCGCTGGAGGATTTTGAAAAGCTTTGCAACGGCTTGCAGAAGATGGAACGTTTCTTTCTAAAAAAGTCCATTGCAGGGCATATTGGTTCCGAGAGACGTATTTTATCCTTTCTGACGTCGGGAGCCAAAGACAGATATGAACAGCTGCTTGCGAAAAGTCCATCATTAATGCAGAGAATTCCAAAGTCGCTTCTTGCCTCATACTTAGGAGTTTCAAGAGAAACCCTCAGCCGCTTAATTTCTTGATAGCTGCAAATTGTGAGGTTTGTCACACGACCTGCAGCAAAAATATTCTGAGCTTTGCATCACAATAATTTTAAAACAATGGAAAAGAAAGTAACCAATCCTTGGAAATGGCAGGACGCCAGAAACTATGTGCAGGCAGTAGAAGTTAAAAATACTGAAGGAACGCTTTATGTATCAGGACAGACCGCCATCAGTGATGACGGAATTTCGAGCGATGCAGAGATGAGAACACAGATCATTCACGCCATTGAAAATTTGGAAAAAGTAATTCTTGCAAGCAGTTATGAGATAAAAAACATTGTCCGTCTCAATATTTACCATACCAATTCTGCCGAATTATTTGAAAACTTTGATGTGATTCAGGAATGGCTGACCAAAAATGAGATACAGCAAACTAGCACTGTTTTGGAAGTCAAGACCCTTTTTGAAACTCTGAAAGTGGAGTTCGAAGCAACTGTGGTGAAGTAATTACTATTTTGAAGCTGGCCTAAAAGGTCAGCTTCTTTTTTTTTGAATGATTTGCTGACAATTTATGTATTTTCAGATATATCCCGTTTTATTTGGAGGACTTTCAGGACTACCCTTCTTCAATTTTTCTGCTCTCCAAAAATTAAAATATGGTAACGTTGAAGTTACAAAGTAGGGATTTTGTTACAATAACTTTTAGTTACAAAGTTACTAAAGTAAATTTAATTGATTTACATTTGCCTCAGAATTTATAACAGCTAAACAGAGCTTCTATCGGATCACAATAAAGCATTTTTACATACTCAGCTTTTTAAATAATGAAGATAAGTGTCAAAAAAATCAATTACCCTGATAAGATATTTCCGTTTAGATTTAATTAAAATAAAATGAACAAATTAAAAGACAAAGTAGCCGTTATAACAGGCGGAACTACAGGAATTGGATTTGCCACTGCGCAAGCATTCATCAATGCTGAAGCGAAAGTTTGGATCACTGGAAGAACCGCAGACAAACTGGAAAAAGCTGCCACTGAAATCAACAGTCCAAATTTAAAAACCGTTATATCAGATACATCCAAGCTGGAAGAAATTTCCATTTTGGAAAAGGTTATTGCTGAAAGTGGCCATAAAATAGATGTACTATTTTTAAATGCTGGAATAGGAACATTTAAAGGAATTGAGCAAATGACAGAAGAAGATTTTGATGGGCAATTTAACACCAACGTTAAGGGACATTTTTTCACACTACAGAAATTAATTCCTCATTTGGCTGATGGTGCTTCGGTTATAATTACCTCTTCAACAGCGGCAACAGCGGCAAATGTTGGTACAAGTGTATATGCCGCTACCAAAGGAGCCTTAAATAAAATTGCTCAGGTTGCTGCTAATGAGTTGGCTGGAAGAAATATCCGGGTAAATGTTGTAAGCCCTGGATCAACGGCTACTCCCGGACTGACCAGTGTGATCTCTGAAGAAATCAAACAGCACTTTGCTAGCGTGACAGCATTGAAAAGATTGGGAGAACCTTCGGAAATTGCTCAAACCGTTTTATTTCTTGCTTCTGATGCCGCAAGTTTCATCACAGGAACTGAAATTATCGCTGACGGTGGTTATTTAAATTATGCAACTAAATAATTCCTTATAATTAATTCAAGATGGGGAGCGCAAATATTGCTCTTTTTCGGTTTGAAAGAATATTATAAAAAAACAGGAGCTTTTTAAAACAACTTGTTTAAGCGAAACTTGCAACATTAAAGTAGATCCCCAATAAGAAAATGTTGGGGATTTTTACTTTTTTTCGTCTGTTTTAATCTTTGGTAATTTCTTTTCGATGTTCTGTTCCCCAATCTGAAAGATTCCGAATCACCGATGTCAATTTTTTGCCGTGAGGCGTCAGTTCGTACAACACACTCACAGGATGGGTATTCAGAATATTTCTTTGGGCGAGTTTATTAATTTCTAATTCTTTCAATTCTTTACTCAACATTTTATTGGATATTCCGCTTACATCATTAAGCAGATCGGTGAATCTCCTTTTTTCGTTAAAACAGAGTGACGCCAAGATTGAAATTTTCCACTTGCCACTCAGCACATACATTGCGTCATTTACGGCTCTCACGTGCGCGTCACACGAATTGCTTGTTGTTTTTATGTCTGTCATTTGTTACTTTGTTACCAAAACGTTACAGTTACTTTTTGATACTTCGTTACAAATTTAAACAAATAGTCGGTATATTTGCATAAGAAAATGAGACGAATTATAAAACGTTGATTAATACAATTATAAACCCTTATAAAAAATGGAAAAGTTTACATTAGCAATTAAATTTACAGCAAGACCGGATAACCACGAACAATTTAAACAAGCCCTTACTGACCTTTTTGAAACAGTAAGCCAGCAGGAAAATTTTGTACACGCAACCATTCATCAGAATATTCAGAAGGCAGAAGAATTTCTTGTTTATGAAGTTTGGAATGAGGACATCGACCACTTTATGAATGTAACCCTTAAACAACCTTACGTCCTGGAATGGGAACAACTATTGGTAGATATGGAAATCGTACGTGAGCCGTCGGTTTATAAGTCTTTTGCAAAATTCAAAAAGTAGATAAAAAACGTCTCAAAATAATTTGAGACGTTTTTTATTTTAAAGTTCGAAATTAACCGATTTTAAAGTTTAGGGGAGATCTTTTGGTTATAGCATCTAAAAAGATGTGCTATTAGAAATTCTTAATGATTGGGCTTATTCTGTACTATACTTTTACATTTTTTAATTACTTAAAAATAGATAGATACGCAGAGTTTGAGATCAAATTGCTTACAAAACACCTATTTAAAACAATCATTTCAAAATAAGTTGTATATTTGTAACCGTTATGGCAAGAAATGTAGAATTCAGCGAGGAACAGGCGATCGATAAAGCTATGGAAGTTTTTTGGACCAATGGGTACACGGCTACATCTATGCGTGACCTGACGGATGCTATGAGAATAAATAGTAGTAGCTTATACAATACCATTGGGGACAAACGTACATTATTTATCAGGTGCTTGGAGAAATACACAGAACAACGTCAGCAAAGATTTCTTGAACTGACGCAGGGGCAGGCATCTGCACTGGAGCAGCTAAAAGATCTGATCAAAGTAGTTACGTTAAGTATAGACCAGACACCTGCTGCCTGTATGGCTATCAAAGCTTCTTTCGAGATGGCGGAACGTGATCCACAGATTCATTCGATCCTTAAAACTGATGCTGAATTTTCTTACAACCAAGTCAGAGGTTTGCTAGAAAGAGCAATAGCTGAGGGGCAGCTACATAATGACCTGGATATGGAAGCCACCGCACATTATATCGTCAACAGTTTTACTGGTTGGTACGAAATGTATATTCTAAATAAGGATAAGAAGCAGATCCAAAAGATGGGCGATTTTTTGATCAAAACCCTTCTTTAATTTTTTTTATTAAAATCTGAAACAATCATTTTAAAATACATATTAAAATTATATATATGAAATTATTAGAAAATTTGAACTGGCGTTATACCGTGAAAAAGTTCAGCAACCAAAAAGTAGATCAGGAAAAAATTGACAAGATCATTGAAGCTATCAATCTGTCTGCTTCCTCGGGTGGGTTGCAGCCTTATAGGATCTTCATTATTGAAAACAAGGAACTTCAAAAAAAATTGAGAGGAGAATCTTTTAATGCGCAGATAGAAGAAGCTTCACATGTGATTGTTTTTGCTTCCTATCATAAAATGACAAAAGGATATATTGAAGAATTCATGAATTTGAATGCTAAAGTACGCAATATGCCGATTTCTGAATTGGAAGATTACAAAAATGCATTAGAATTTTATCATCTTAATAAGACTGAAGAAGAAAGTGCTATATGGGCTGCAAAGCAAGCTTATATCGGCCTGGGTACTGCACTAATTGCAGCTGCTGAATTAAAAGTTGATGCCACACCAATGGAGGGTTTCGATTCCCAAATTGTAAACGAAGCTCTAAGTCTGGACGGAAAAAGTTTAAACAGCGTTCTGTTATTAGCCTTAGGTTACAGAGATTCAGAGAATGACTGGAATATAAAACTTAAAAAAGTACGTCTTCCCATAGAAGAGTTTTCCACAATCATCAAATAATTTTTTTCATTTAATCTGAAACAATCATTTTAAAATTTTCATTACATGTCAAATCAAAAATTAACTGGTAAGATTGCCCTTGTTACGGGTGGGACCAAAGGAATAGGCAAGGCTATCGCCGATCAATTAAGTGCTCAAGGAGCAACTGTGATCGTCACAGCTAGAAATGAACCTGAACTACCTGATCATGAATTTATAAAAAGTAACGTTACCAATGCGGAATCTGTCGACACGTTAGCAGAAAAGATAATTAGAAAATATGGTAAAATTGATATACTGATCAATAATGCTGGAGGCCTAACTGGTCCCGGAGGTGGTTATCAAACACCAACGGATGAGCAATGGATGAATGAATTTAATTTTAATGTATTGTCCTGTATTCGTGTAGACCGAGCTTTTATCCCAAGCATGGTCGCACAAAAAAGTGGTGTTGTCATCCATATTACAACTGTATCAGCATATAAGCCATTTCATCAGTTCAATTTGACCTATGCTACAGTAAAATCTGCATTAAACACTTATAGTAAAGGTTTAGCTAATGAATTAGCTTCCAGTGGTGTGCGTGTTAATTTAGTTTCTCCAGGAATAATCAATACAGAAATGACAGAGCTGTTTATTGAAAATAAAGCTAAAGAAAGTAACATCTCAGTGCAGCAAACAACAAAAGAATTTATCGAATCTGCTGGAGGTATTCCAATGGGAAGAATGGCTTCTACAGATGAAGTAGCAAATGTAGTTTCATTTTTAGTGTCAGACGCTGCAAGTTATGTCACAGGTTCAAATTACTATGTGGACGGAGGCCTTTTTCCTGTTGTACAATAATGCTGAATTGATATAATAAGAAAGGTTTAAACATTAATTTAAACCTTTCTTTCCTTTTATTTTTAAGTTGATAACTAAAAATCCATTATGAATTGTCAGTAACAAAAGTATGAAATCCCTATCACACGAATCAGTAAATTTATCTAAGACTTCAAGATTTTATCAAAAGAGGAGTTGTTGGTTTTTATATTGTAATCAACTTTTTTTTAAACCTCCTGAAACTAACTCTAAAGGAATTAGTTTATCAAGCCCTAATTAATAGCATCAATCGTAGAATAATGCCAAATTCTTTCTTTCTGAGATTTTTTTTGACTTTTAATAGGCTGTTGTGCAATACCCGAAACGGAAGAAAACAAAGCAAAAAGAGACAGATTAAAAATTGATTTTTTCATAATAATAAAGGGGTAAGGTTGGATTTTTAAACTTTTAGATAAACCTATTTCTTTTCATAATAATTATCCTTTCCCTCTATCCAATCTTTTCTTGCCGGACTGAAAAAATCGATATCGATGGTATCATACTCCAACGCTGTAATTGTTATCTATACACTTTTTTTCTTCTTTTTTTATCTTAGATTTCTTTAAGAGAACACAATATGAAAATAAGGTATTGGTGAATCTTATTTTGGTAGATGCGAATATTGCAATGACCTATTTTGCACGGTATGATCGCCAAAAATACTACACAATTTTTTGGGTCGAATCGATACCTGTTGTGTGGTTGATACTCATCAACATCACAACTTAAAACTAAATGTTGATAGTTTTTAAAGATTAATCTTTTGATTTATGTCTTATCAGCAATCGCAAAGAAGGATTGTTTGTCGTAAAGCTAATTACCCAATTAAGTGCTAATTTCAGACGATTACCGTAACCAACTAACGGAATGATATGAATAAATAGCCATACCAGCCACGCAAAGAAGCCTTTAAGAAATCCTCTTGGTAGATCGACAACCGCTTTATACTTCGAAATGATAGCCATACTTCCCTTGTCGTTGTATCGGAATTGAGAAGTTGTCTTACTTTGACTGATCGCTTCCAAATTTTTTGAGAGCAACAATCCTTGTTGTATTGCAACTTGTGCCAACTGAGGATGACCATTTACAAATTTACTATCATGGTTTTGGATACTCTGGTCACCGATACAAAAAATATTTTTAGTTCCGATAACCTGATTCACCTCATCAACCATAATTCGGCGTCCTCGTCCCAATATTTCAGATGAGAGTCCCGGAGCCTGTTTAGCAATAACACCGGAAGTCCAGATCAGGATCTTTGTTTCAATTGTGAAACCATCGCCAAGAATTACTTTGTTGTCAACATAATCTTTGACCAACGTATTGGTAATAATTTGTACTCCAAGATCTTCCAGAACCTTATGTGTTTCAGACTGCGCTTTTTGGCTCATAGGTCCCAACAGAGTCGGAGAACCTTCGATCAGGTATATCGTGGCTAATTTTGTAGGATCGACCTCAGGATATTCCTTATTTGAAAGATAGTTTTTCATTTCAGCAAAGACTCCCGCAAGTTCTACTCCAGTAGGTCCTCCACCGGCAATGACGATATTGACACTTTCGTTGTTTTCCGCACATTCCTCTATCGTAAGCAATACATGATTTCTCAAAGCCAAAGCATCAGGAATGGTCTTCATTGGCAGAGAGTTTTCTTCGATATTTTTATTTCCGAAAAAGTTAGATTCTGTCCCCATTGCCAGAACGAGATAATCATAATCTAATTTTGTCTTCTCTGTTTCAATGTAGTTTTCGTTTGTATTGATATTTTTTAGAGATCCCATGTGAAAACGCACATTATCATGACCCTGAAAAATTCTCCTAAAGGGATAACTGATATTTGACAGATCTATAAATGAAGA
>DKLU01000259.1:495-3048 GCA_002455915.1 Chryseobacterium sp. UBA6632 | reverse complement strand
AAAACACCACTTTTTACTTTATAATCAGGTTGTTGAAAGCCTGACCTTCTTTTATTTAATTCTTCCTCTGAAATCATTAGATTAATTGTATTTTTTTCAGCATCAATTTCAATGAGGTCATTATTTTCAACCAAACCAATCAAACCGCCTTCAAAAGCTTCGGGAGTAATGTGACCAACCACAAAACCGTGTGTTCCTCCTGAAAATCTTCCATCTGTAATCAAGGCAACATTTTTTCCTAAACCTGAACCCATTAATGCTGAAGTTGGTTTCAACATTTCTGGCATTCCCGGAGCTCCTTTTGGTCCTTCATTTTTTATCACAACAACATCGCCTTCCTGAATAATTTTATCTTCAATTCCTTTGATAAATTGTTTTTCGCCATCAAAAACTCTTGCTTTTCCTTTAAAAAAACTTCCTTCTTTTCCGGTAATTTTTGCCACACAACCTCTCTCTGCAAGATTTCCGTACATAATTCTGATATGCCCAGTTTCTTTAATAGGATTATCAACTTTTCGAATAATATCCTGCTCTCTATCAATAATTGATGTAATATTTTCAAGATTTTCAGCAACTGTTTTTCCTGTTACGGTTAAACAATCTCCATGAATTAAGCCTTCATCCAACAAATATTTCATCACCGCCGGAACGCCTCCGACTTTATGTAAATCCTTCATCAGATATTTTCCGCTTGGTTTTAAATCTGCCAACAAAGGTGTTGTATCACTTACTTTCTGGAAATCATCAAGCGTCAAATTGTGACCTATACTTTTCGCAATCGCAATAAAATGAAGTACAGCATTCGTACTTCCACCTAACACCATAATCATTCGTAAAGCATTTTCAAACGCTTTTGGCGTCATGATATCCGAAGGTTTTATATCTTTTTCGAGAAGAATTCTGATGTAATGTCCTGCATATTCACACTCTTCTTTTTTCTCTTCACTTAAAGCCGGATAAGACGATGAATAGGGCAAACTCATTCCCAATGCTTCAATCGCTGATGCCATTGTATTAGCAGTGTACATTCCACCGCAAGCTCCTGCGCTCGGGCACGAATTTTTTATAATTCCATCATAATCTTCGTCAGAAAGTTTTCCTGCAATTTTATTTCCTAAGGCTTCAAAAGCGGAAACGATATTCAAATCATTTCCTTTGTAATGACCTGCTTCGATACTTCCCCCATACACCATAATTGAAGGACGATTCAATCTCGCCATTGCCATCACAGAACCCGGCATATTTTTATCACAACCCGGAACGGTAATCAATCCGTCGTAATATTGTCCGGCACAAACGGCTTCAATACTATCTGCAATAATGTCTCGACTCACCAAAGAATATCGCATTCCATCGGTTCCATTCGTCATTCCGTCACTAATTCCGATGGTGTGGAACATTAAACCCACCAAATTCTGACTGTTAACTCCTTTTTTTACAATTTCGGAAAGTCCGTTCAGGTGCATGTTGCAGGTATTCCCGTCATAACCCATACTCGCTACGCCAATCTGAGCTTTATCAAAATCTTCTTTTTTAAAGCCAATTCCGTAAAACATTGCTTGAGTTGCAGGTTGCGTAAGATCCTGCGACAACGTTTTCGAATATTTATTGAGTACATTACACATATTGCAGCTGATTTTTTAAATATGAATAATCTTCTCCTACTACCAAATGTCTGTAGGCTTTTTGAACCACAGCAGATAAACTATCTTCCCACTTTAACTTAAACTGAACATTATCGAGCGATTCCAAGGCTACAATTTCAGCAGCCGTTCCACAGAAAAATGCGGCATCTGCTTCCTTCATTTCTGATGGCGTAAAGTCTTTTTCTTCACTATAAATCCCTAACTGATCCAATATCTCGAAAACCGTGTCACGCGTGATCCCCGGCAGGATATTTCCTTTTTTCGGAGTATAAAACTTAGCATCTTTTTCGAAGAAAACATTCGCACCTGAACTTTCGGCAACATTTCCATTAGAGTCTAACAATAAAGCTTCATCAAAACCTTTATCTTTAGCTTCCTGACATGCTAAAATCGAGTTTACATAATGTCCGCTCACTTTTGCTTCTATCCTGAAAGCCTTTGGATTAGGACGTTCAAAAGAAGAAATCATTACTTTCATTTTATTTGCCATATAGCCATTATCCCAATTCCAAGCTTCAATTACAAGCGTGCTTTTCTGCCCTTTAGAAAGTGACATATTAGGCGAACAAATAACCAAAGGTCTTATATATGCATTACTTAAATTGTTCATTTGTAATAATTTGTACGTAATATCAATCATCTCCTGTGTAGAATAATTGAAAGGCATCATCATCAATTCTGCAGATTTTCTTAATCTGTCGTAATGTTCTTCAGCCTTAAAAATTTTAGTTCCTTCTGCTGTTTGATATGATTTAATTCCTTCAAACACAGCATAGCCGTAGTGAAGCGATTGTCCGTACAAGTCTGTAGAAGCTTTGGAAGCCCGTAAAAATTCTCCGTCAAAATAGAGTAAACTCTCCTCGTTGTAATACATATTTATATTTTATAGTTTTAAATTTTTGCCACA
>DKLU01000259.1:0-407 GCA_002455915.1 Chryseobacterium sp. UBA6632 | reverse complement strand
CGGCCACAAAAAAACCACCCTCATGGATGAGGATGGTTGTAATTAATATTTATATTTTTTAATATTTTCAACAATACCATCGCTCATCACCGAACCCGATAATGACAATAATAATAGCAATAATAGTGTTGAATTTTATTTGCATTTTGTTAATAATAACGAGACAAATGTATAGCTTTTTTTTAATTAAACAAGACCTTTTCAAATTATTTTTAAAAATAATGTAAAATCAATACTTTATAAAAAACTAAAATATTTTTAATTCACAACTGACTTTTCTCAGTTTAATTATAATTTAATAAAAATTAACATTCGTTTAAAAATTCTTATAGAAATAAAATTTTTATTTTAAATTCTTGTTAGTTGATCTAATTTCTTCAGCAATGTCGGAATCCAGAAATTTCCCT
>DKLU01000488.1 GCA_002455915.1 Chryseobacterium sp. UBA6632 | reverse complement strand
CGCTCTTCCGATCTCTCGTAAATCAGCTTTGGAATTAAGCAAGTTGTTCAAAGAATTCAGAAAAGTTTCTGTTGAGGAATCAAAAAAATAATTGTTCCAGAACCGGCTTTCTAAGTCGGTTTTTTTATTTCTATAATATTAACTTAAATAAAGAAAGCTATAACAGCGTCCTCCTCAGCGCAAAGCAATCGAAGGATCTGTATTTCAATTTTCATCATATTTCCAAATAGCTCAGCACTGTGACTTTTTTAGTTAAACGAAAAGTTTACAATTCACCAGAGCAGCGAGTTTTCCATTCATAATTCAACCTAGAAATATTTTCTTCTCTCCCTGAATCTCTTTATCTTTAGGCCAATCAATGAAGATTATGAAGATAAATAGATTTTTTGCAATGCCCGCTGTTGTATTGGCAACACAGTTTTCTTGGGCGCAAATTACGGTAGATTCGAAAGAAAAGCTAAATCCAATTGTTCAAAGTTTTGTAAATGAAATAAATACCAATTCTCAATTGGAAGGAATGGCGTACGAACTTCTCGATGGAGTTGGTCCGCGATTGGTGGGAACTCCCGAAATGTTGGCGGCGAACGAATGGACGGCCAATAAGCTTCGTTCGTGGGATATTGAGGCCAATTTACAGCAATTTGGTACTTGGAAAGGGTGGCAGAGAGGCATTACGCACGTTGATATGACCTATCCGAGAACAAAATCTTTGTCGGCAACTCAATTGGCGTGGAGCCCTTCAACCAAGAAAGCAATAGAAGCTGAAGTGATAATTCTTCCAAAAGCTTCTTCTAAAGCTGAGTTTGATAAATGGTTGCCTTCTGTAAAAGGAAAAATTGTTTTAATGGCTCAATATCAAAAAATCGGACGTTCGAATGAGCAGATCAAGGAGTTTGCAACGCCTGAATTGTATGAAAAATTAAAAGCCGAGAAAGAAAAAGCGACCAAAGATTTCAATGATTATGTGAAAAATATCGGTTACGATAATACGACTTTGCCTGAAGCTTTAGAAAAAGCTGGAGCTGCAGGAATTGTGATTTCCAACTGGACGGGAATTATGGGAGCCAACAGAATTTTCGGTGCTAAAACGAGTAAAATTCCGATGATTGATATTGATGTGGAAGATTACGGAATGTTATACAGAATGTCTGAAAACGGTGCGAAGCCAAAGATTAAAGTAGAAACACAGTCGAAAGTTCTTCCTGATGCGAAAACTTTTAATACCATCGGAATGATCAAAGGAAAAGAAAAACCTAATGAATATGTGGTTCTTTCTGCTCATTTAGATTCTTGGGATGGTGCTCAGGGTGCGACCGATAACGGAACGGGTGTTTTAACAATGCTTGAAACGATGCGAATCCTTAAAAAATATTATCCTAATAATAAACGAACAATCGTTGTCGGGCTTTGGGGAAGCGAGGAGCAGGGCTTGAACGGTTCGCGAGGTTTTGTAGCAGATAATCCGGAAATTATCAAAGGAACTCAGGCTGTTTTCAATCAGGATAACGGAACGGGAAGAGTCGTAAACATTAGCGGGCAAGGGTTTGTGAATGCCTATGATTATATCGGAAAATGGCTGAATGCAGTACCAAAAAATATCAAAGATCAAATTAAAACAGACTTCCCTGGAATGCCGGGTGGAGGTGGCTCTGATCATGCTTCGTTTGTTGCCGCAGGTGTTCCTGGCTTTTCTTTAAGCTCTTTAAATTGGGGATATTTCGGATATACATGGCATACCACGAAAGATACTTATGATAAGATTGTTTTCGATGAAGTAAAAAGTAATGTCGTTTTAACCGCAACGCTGGCGTATATGGCTTCTGAAGATCCTGAATTTACCAACAGAGAAAAGCGTGCAATGCCTGTTGACGACAAAGAGCAGGCGACCAAATGGCCGGAAGTAAGGCAACCGAGAAGAGATTCTAAAGGATTTTAAATATAATTTTTAGGAGCTTAATCCCGCTTTCCACTATATCTTTTTGGTACGGGCTCCGCTTCGCTCCACCCGCAACCAAAAAGGATGTCGTTTCAATCGGGGCTAGGGGAGTAGCCTGCCGTCATTGCGATGAACAAAGTGAAGAAGCAATCTTGAAATGAGATACAAAGATTGTCATAGAAATTAAATGTGCGGCTTAATCAATAAGTCGCACATTATTTTTAGTGGGTTCTACATCAAGTAAGTTCCTGATTTCATTTAGTTTACTTTCTTTTACAATATAAGTTGTGCAGATTTTATTGTTAAGGTGCATACTGAAATTCATACGAATTCCTGTTCGCGTTCCATGTGCTGCATTCTTGTATTTATATTCTGAAAAGACAGGAAACAAATTAGCGAGACATAAGAAATTTCTTTTTAATGATTTCGAAAAGTTAGGATAACTTCCTTCATCGTCAATCACTTTCATTCTGAATATTTTCTTGCCTAGAGTAGTTCCAAAATAGCATTCAGTAATCGCTCCAAAGATGATAACACACGGAATCGAAAATAAAATACTGAAAATAAGAGTCTGATTAAATAGATAATAAAAAATTAAAGAAAATACCGCCATATCGATCCATTTTGCAAATAATCTTTGAGTTTCGCTGTCTTTGAACCCTGGATTATAAGGCAGGTGATATTCATAAGAATGATAAATCCTCTTTCCGTACTCATCAAAATCGAGAGTCGGTCTGTGAATGACTTTTCTTTCTTTAATTTCTGATATTTTCAAGATAATTTTTTTACAAAATCATACTCAACTGAATTCTTTTTCTTGCTTCATCAATTTCCGTTACTCTCACCTGAACGTGTTGATGTAATTTCACCACTTCATTCACATCAGACACAAAACCGTCTTTTAGTTGAGAAATATGAACAAGTCCGCTTTCTTTAATTCCTAAATCTACAAAACATCCAAAAGCCGTAATATTATTCACAATTCCTGGTAAAATTATTCCAACTTTTAAGTCGGTGATCTTTTTCACGTTAGGATCGAATTCAAAAACTTTAGCTGCTTTTCTTGGATCTAATCCCGGTTTTTCAAGTTCCTTTAAAATGTCTTTAATGCTTAAAATTCCGATGTCTTCGGTAATATATTTTTCAGGTTGAACTAATGCAATTTTCTCTTTATTGGCAATCAATTCATCAGTTTTTATCCCTAAATCTTTTGCCATTTTTTCGACAATTTTGTAGGCTTCAGGGTGAACTGCAGAATTATCCAAAGGATTTTTAGCATTATTAATTCTCACAAACGCAGCCGCCTGTTGGAAAACTTTTTCACCCAATCTCGGAACTTTTTTCAATTGTTTTCTATCTTCGAAAGCGCCGTTTTCAGTTCGGTAATTCACAATGTTTTCCGCCATCTTTTCACCGATTCCGGAAACATAACTTAATAATGATTTACTTGCGGTATTTAAATTAATACCGACAGAATTCACGCACTTCATCACCGTAGAATCCAGTTCATTTTTAAGCTGAGTTTGATCGACATCGTGTTGATATTGACCAACACCAATTGATTTCGGATCAATTTTCACCAATTCAGCCAACGGATCTGCCAATCTGCGACCGATAGAAACCGAACCACGAACCGTCACATCATAACTTGGAAATTCATCCCTTGCAATTTTACTTGCCGAATATACCGAAGCTCCGGCTTCCGAAACCACGAAAACCTGCAATGGTTTGTCGAATGCAATTTTTTTAATGAAAAACTCAGTTTCACGACTTGCGGTTCCGTTTCCGATTGATATTGCTTCAATATTGTAAGCATTCACCATCGAACGGATTTTTTTCATCGCCATTCCGCTTTCGTTTTGCGGAGCGTGAGGATAGATGGTTTCATTGTGCAGTAAATCTCCTTTTTCATCCAGACAAACAATTTTGCAACCGCTTTTATAGCCTGGATCAATTGCCAAAATTCTCTTTTCTCCCAAAGGCGGAGCAAGCAATAGTTGAGTCAGGTTTTCAGAAAAAATCTCGATGGCTTTTTTATCTGCTTTTTCTTTGGCTTCCTGTAAAGTTTCATTCGAAATAGCGGGTTCTAATAGTCTTTTATAGCTGTCTTTTATGGCTAATGAAATTTGTTCCGCTGTTTCGTTTTTTGACTTGATAATCGCGTTTTCAATAAAATCAATCGCTTCCTCTTTATCAATTCCGATGTTTGTCTTTACAAAACCTTCAGATTCTGCTCTCAACATCGCTAATAATCGGTGAGAAGGCGTTCTGTTCAGATTTTCTTCCCATTCAAAATATTGTGAGAATTTCTGTGCATCTTCTTCATCTTTCTTCGCTTTTACAACCTTTGAAGTCACAACCGCTTTTCTTTGGAACAATCGGCGAAGATTTTTTCTCACATACATATTTTCATTGATCCATTCTGCCATGATGTCTCTTGCACCCTGCAAAGCTTCATCTTCAGTCGAAACAACATCATTTATATATTTTGAAGCTAAAAATTCCAAATCCTGAACTTTCTGGCTCATGATCATTTTAGCCAAAGGTTCCAGTCCTTTTTCTTTTGCCGCATCAGCTTTGGTTTTCTTTCTTTTTTTGAAAGGTAAATACAAGTCTTCAATCTCCTGAATATCGAAACTTTCTTCAATTCTCTGTTTCAGTTCCGGAGTTAATGCATTTTGCTCTTCAATTGATTTTAAGATTGAATCTTTTCTCTTTACAATTTCATCAAACTGCTTATTAAGCTTAGAAATTTGTTCGATCTGCGTTTCATCCAGATTTCCGGTTTTATCTTTTCGGTAACGGGAAATAAAAGGAATGGTGCAGTCTTCCGCCAATAGTTCTAACGTTGCGTTAATGCTTTTCTCGGATATATTGAGGGTTTGGTGTATATAATTAATGGTGTTCATTGAAGTTTTTTAAAAGTGCTAAAGTAATAACTATTTTCATGAAAAATACTTTCTATAAAAATAAAAATGCCCCGCAGTTAGGCGAGGCGCTAAATGTTTTCACAACGGAATAATCCTTATTGTGAATTGCTTTCGGTTTCAAAGATAGAAATTAATTTTTTATACGAAATAAGGTAAACCGTATTTTACATTATTTTTTTCTTTCTATTTTTAGGGTAATTTCAAAAAACGGATAATCATGATGAAAAATATATTAGGATTAGATTTGGGAACGAACTCTATCGGATGGGCGTTGATTGAGGTATGCGATAATAATATTCCTATACGAATTGTTGCAATGGGTTCAAGAATAATTCCCTTATCCTCAAGCGATAAACAAGAATTTCAAAGAGGATTATCAATTACAAAAAATCAAAGCAGAACTGTTAGTCGCACTCAGAGGAAGGGGTATGATCGCAAGCAGTTGAAAAAAAATGACTTAAGGAAACTTCTTATTAGGTATAATATTTTTCCATCTGAAGAATTATTAAAACTTCCAATGCTTGATTTATGGAAATTGAGGAGTGATTCTGCTAATCCAAATAAAAATATTTCGGCTGAACAATTGGGACGTATTTTTTATATGCTTAATCAGAAAAGAGGGTATAAATCTGCTAGAAGTGAGGCAAATGCTGATAAAAAAGACACTGATTATGTTCAGGCGGTTAAAGGACGCTATGCCCAATTGAAAGACAAAAACCAGACCATCGGACAGTTTTTTTATGATGGATTAAATGATGCAAATATCAATAAATATTATTTCCGAGTTAAAGAAGAGGTTTATCCTAGAGAAGCTTATGTAGAAGAGTTTGATGCTATTATTAATGCTCAGAAAGACAAGCACGATTTCCTTACGGATGAAGTTGTTCATCGATTGAGAAATGAAATAATATATTTTCAGCGAAAACTAAAATCTCAAAAAGGATTAGTTAGTATTTGTGAATTTGAAGGATTTGAGAAAACTATTTTCGATAAAGAAAAAGCTAAAAATAAAAATGTTTTTGTAGGCCCAAAAGTAGCGCCGAGAACATCACCATTGTTTCAGCTTTGCAGAATTTGGGAAGTTGTTAACACGATTACCTTAAAAATTAAAAATCCTGAAGGAAGCAAATATAAATGGGGTGAAAAAATACCAACTCTAGAAGAAAAAGAAATATTAGTAGATTATTTATTTACGAATGAAATCTTAAGTTTTACAAAGCTTTTGGAAATATTAAATCTTAAAAAAGATGATGTTTATGTAAATAAACAAATTCTTAAAGGTATTAAAGGAAACGAAACTTATGTAGCGCTTCAGAATATTTTAGGAAATAATGAGCTTTTAAATTTTAATGTTTCAATTATTCCATCAGAAAAAACGGCGATATTGGTGGATAAAAAAACTGGAGAAATCTTAGAAGAAAGAGCGGGGTTGGAATTGGATGCTTCGTTAGAAAAGGAGCCAATTTATCAATTATGGCATACTATCTATTCTATAAAAGATTTGGATGAATGTAAAAACGCGCTTATCAAGCGGTTCGGTTTTGATGAGAAAATAGCAGAGAAACTTTCTAGAATTGATTTTAACAAACAGGCTTTTGGAAATAAATCTAATAAGGCAATGCGTAAAATTCTTCCTTTTCTGATGGAAGGATATGATTATTCTCAAGCATGTAGTTTAGCAGGTTACAATCATTCTAATTCTTTGACCAAAGAGGAAAAAGAACAACAAGTTACTTTAGATAAGCTAGAACTTCTTTCAAAAAACAGTTTGAGACAGCCGATTGTTGAGAAAATATTAAATCAAATGATTAATGTGGTTAATGTTATTCTTGAAAAATATGGAAAACCTTCTGAAATAAGAATTGAGCTTGCAAGAGAGCTTAAGCAAAGTAAAGATGAAAGAAATGCTTCGGATTTACAAAATTCTAAAAACAAGAAGCTTAACGAAGAAATTGGTAAACGATTAGCTGAATTAGGATTACCTGCAACCAAGCGATACATTCAGAAATATAAATTTATTTTTCCTTCATTAAGCAAAAGTCTAAAAGATGCTAAAGTCAATAATCAATGCATTTATTGTGGAGAAACCTTTAATCTTACAGAAGCATTGATAGGAGATGCGTATGACGTTGATCATATTGTGCCAAAGTCTTTGTTATTTGATGATTCTCAAACCAATAAAGTTTTGGTTCATAGGAAATGTAATTCAACTAAAACCAATCAAACTGCCTATGATTATATAGCTTCTAAAGGTGAAGTGCAATTGAAGGTATATTCTGAGAGGATAGATGATTGGTTTAAAAGAGGAATTATTTCCTTTAGTAAAATGCAGAGGCTAAAGGTTTCCCATAAAGAATACTTGGAACGTAAAAGTTTGAAAAAAGAAACAGAAACCGATAAAAAGCTGTGGGAAAATTTTATAGATCGACAGCTGAGAGACACACAATATATTGCTAGGAAAGCAAGAGAAATTTTGCAAAAAATTTGTAATAATGTTACAACCACAGAAGGCGGAGTTACTGCTAAACTTCGAAATCTTTGGGGATGGGATGATGTTTTGATGAATCTTCAAATGCCTAAATACAAAGAACTAGGACAAACTATAATGAAAGAATGGACAAGTGATCACGGCAAAAGAAAACATCAAAAAGAAGAAATTGAAAACTG
>DKLU01000451.1 GCA_002455915.1 Chryseobacterium sp. UBA6632 | reverse complement strand
GCGAATTTTTAAGTTTTGCTTGGTAGGCTGTAGCCAATCCTACCAAACCGGCACCTACAATTATGACATCATAGTTCATTGTAATTTCTTATAATCTTGCATCTACCAAATTTCTGTCAAGACAAGCTTTAGTATCAAAAACTACAGCATTATCATTTTTCAGATTATTAAGATCCATTTCTAGGAATTCATTATGTGAAACAGCTATAATTAAAGAGTCATATTTTTTACCTTCAATTAAGTTATCAAGTATATCAACTCCATATTCATGTTTTACCTCTTCTGTACTTGCCCACGGATCATAGATATCTACATTTACACCGTAATCTTTAAGCTCTGTATAGATATCAATAACCTTAGTATTTCTTACATCTGGACAATTTTCCTTGAATGTAACTCCCAAAATTAAAGCTTTAGAATCTTTAATAATACTTCCTTTAGCAATAAGAAGTTTCACCACTTTTGAAGCAATAAATTTAGCAATAGAATCATTTACTCTACGACCTGATAAAATAACATCTGGATGATATCCTAATTGTTCGGCTTTATGAGCTAAATAATATGGATCTACGGAAATACAGTGTCCTCCTACCAAACCAGGCTTGTATTTTAAAAAATTATATTTTGTACCAGCTGCTTCTAAAACATCATTCGTATCAATACCTATTCTATCAAAAATTAAAGCTAATTCGTTAACAAAAGAAATATTAACGTCACGTTGCGCATTTTCAATAGCTTTTGAAGCTTCTGCCACTTTAAGACTTGAAGCTTTATGAGTTCCTGCTATGATAATTTTCTTATATAAATTATCAACCTCTTCTGCTATTTCCTCAGTAGAACCAGAGGTAACTTTTTTTACACTTGTAAGCGTATTCACTTTATCTCCCGGATTAATTCTCTCAGGAGAATATCCTACAAAAAAATCTTCATTATACTTTAGCCCTGAAAATTTTTCTAAAACAGGTACACATTCTTCCTCAGTACACCCCGGAAACACAGTTGATTCATAAATAATGATATCATCTTTCTTTATAATTTCACCTAACATTTTTGAAGCTGAAATCAAGGGATTAAGATCGGGAGCATTATATTTATCAATAGGAGTAGGTACGGTTACAATGTAAACATTAGCTTTTGCAATATCAGATAATTTATCCGTTGCTTTATATCCTAACGTACCATTTGTTTCATTATATTTCTTTAAGCCCTCATTCAATTTCGTTATTTCAGCTTCAAGCGTAACATCATGTCCTTCATTAAGCTGCTCTACCCTTTGTGTATTAATATCAAATCCTAAAACAGGATAATGATAAGCAAATTCTAAAGATAGGGGAAGACCAACATATCCCTGCCCTATAACAGCTATTTTATAAGTTTTCATCATTAATTAAATTTATTTTTTAGTTTTTCCAACAATGATTGTTCTTTATGACTTGTATAACCATAGCCATATTTATTACTGTATCCTAAATTTTCTCTATTTACATCATTCAAGACAAAACCAACATTTTTAATCTTGCTTTGATCAATATTATTATTAGCAAATTCCATAAGAGATTTTTCAGTATATCTTGATCTTGATACATAAATAGTTGCATCTGCCAATTCTGCAATAAGGAAAGTATCGGTTACTAAAAGTAATGGCGCTGTATCTAAAATAATATAATCATATTTTTCTCTTAGCTCTTTTAACAAATTCTCGTAACGACCATTCGAAAGTAATTCAGTCGGATTAGGAGGTATCATTCCCGAATAAATAACATCTAAACTAGGATTGAAAGAAGAGACATGAATAATATCTTGAAGTTTAGTATGGTCGGAGTAAAGATATTCTGTAAGCCCTATAAGTCCTTTTCTAGCAGGATTATATCTTTGCAGCTGAGGATTTCTAATATCTGAACCAATAATGATAACTTTCTTCTTCGGATTAGCTAAGGTTAGAGCCAGGTTTACAGAAGTAAATGTTTTCCCCTCACCTTTTACAGTTGATGTTACAAATACTACTTTCCCTTTTTTATCTTTTGGTAGCATGAAATTCATATTGGTAATAAGAATTCTAAATGCTTCAGCCATTGGAGTAATATCATTTATTTTCACAATATCAGAATCTCCTTTTTCAAGACTTGGCAGCTCTGCAATTATTGGTGCATGGATAAGTTTTTCCAGATCATGTTTAGTCGTTATCTTATTATTAAGAAGCTCTTTTAGATAAATAACAAAAAACGGAATAAGTAACCCTATAAGAAAAGCTACAATAAGAATGACACTTTTTTTAGGAGAAACAGGCACATTACTTGAATATCCGGAATCTATAACTCTAGCTTTAGGCGCATTGATAGACTGTGCAATAGCTGTTTCTTCTCTTTTTTGTAATAATAACAAATATAGATTTTCTTTTATTTGCTGTTGCCTTTCTATTCCTCTGAATATTTTTTCGATAGATGGAAGCCTAGAAATTTTGCCTGACACTTTATTCTGTTCTCCTACATATTCATTTTTTGCTAATTCTAATCCTATCTTATTTCGT
>DKLU01000047.1 GCA_002455915.1 Chryseobacterium sp. UBA6632 | reverse complement strand
TGATGCTTTAAAAACGGTTTACGAATTAATTTTCGAAAACATTAAAGCAGGAAAAATCGTTTCTGTGAAAACGGTTAAAGAAGGTGGAGTTGCTGTTGCTTTGGCAAAAATGAGCTTCGGAAATAGATTAGGTGCTGACATTTCGACTCCGCTCAATGTGACAGATTTTTTATTAACTAAAAATATCGGAAGCTTAATCATCGAATCTAAAGAAGAATTAAGCTCTGTAAACCTTCAATTAATCGGAGAAGTTAAAGATTCAAATGTTATTAAAATTAATGATATTGAATTCTCAATCGAGAAACTTCTATCTGCTAATACGAATACTTTCGAAAACCTTTTCCCAACGGTTGAAAAAGAAAAAATTACGGTTGCTATTGATCAGAAATTAAATTCAATCAATCCAAGAAATATCATCATTAAAAAACACGGAATCGCTCAGCCAAAAGTATTTGCACCAGTTTTCCCAGGAACAAACTGTGAGTACGATACGTTGAACGCTTTCGCAAAAGAAGGAGCTGTTATCAGTAGTTTGCCTTTAATCAACATCAATCACCAATTATTGGATGAAAGTATTGATGCTTGGGTTGAAGAAATCAAAACTTCTCAGATTTTGGCTTTCTCAGGAGGTTTCTCAGCAGGTGATGAACCGGATGGTTCTGCAAAATTCATTGTTAACGTTTTGAAAAACGAAAAGATGAGAAATGCAGTTCACGAATTGTTAGACAGAGACGGAATGATTATCGGAATATGTAACGGTTTTCAAGCGTTGGTTAAATCTGGATTGTTACCTTACGGAAGAATCAAAGATTTAGATGAAAATTCTCCAACGTTGGCTCACAATGCGATCAGAAGACATATTTCTCAGATGGTAAACGTAAGAGTGGTGAATGACGAATCACCTTGGTTAAAAGGAATGAAAGATCAGGTTTTCACCATTCCGATTTCTCATGGTGAAGGTCGTTTTATGGCTTCAGAAGCGGAAATTCAGAAGTTGTATGAAAACGGACAAATCGCAACTCAATATTTAGATTTAGAAGGAAATATTGCTCATGGCATGCCGTTCAATCCAAATAATTCATTATTCGGAATTGAAGGCGTTACCAGTCCAGACGGAAAAATTTTCGGTAGAATGGGACACCCTGAACGTTTTGCAGAAGGTTTAATGAAGAATATTCCAACTGCGAATTATCACAATATCTTCAAAAACGGAGTTGAATACTTTAAATAAATCAACTTTGTAAAAGTTCAGAACTTTGACAAAGTTTTTCGATACAAACCCCATAGATTTTTAGATTCTATGGGGTTTTTTAATGATGACTTAACAAATAAGTTCCTATTTTTGTAAACATAATTATAGAAACTAAAAACAATAACCTGATGAACGAAGAAAATTCTTCTGACCATAAAAAAACAATCAAAAGAATTGATGCGCATTATATTTCTCATGAGATTCAGCATCTTTTTCATGTTGATAAAGGCTTCCCTTTTACACTCAAAGAACTTTTGATACGTCCCGGAAAAACGGTGAGAGAATATCTTACAGAGAACCGTGAAAAGTATGTAAAACCTATCGCCTTCTTGGTTTTTTCTGCAGTGATTTATACTTTAATTATTCATTAGTTTCATATCAAAGTGCTTATCTTTAATATAAAATCATTGGGTGAATCTTCCACTGGGGAAAGTAACCATTATATCGATGCAATCAATAATTGGGTAGATTCTCACCTCGGATATTCTGCTTTGATTATTGGGTTTTTTATGGCATTGTGGAAGAAGTTATTCTTTTATAAAAACGGCTATAATATTTTTGAGATTTTCGTACTCTTGTCTTATATTTTTGGGGTATTTTTTATTTCAGTTTTATTCTTTCTATTGATTGGGAAGTTGCTTAATTTATTTATAATCGCCCAAGTTGGAATATATTTCGTTCAAATATACTTTATCTGGGCAATTGGTCAGTTTTTTGGAGAAAAGAATTTTTTAAATTACGTTAAAAGCTTTGTCTGTTTATTTTTAGGAATTGTTACCTACAAATACAGTTTGATTTTATTGACTTTTTTAATACAAATTTTTAAGTAATTATTTTAAAGTTTTCCTTTTGAAATTTTCTTATATCTTTAAATATGCAACTGAATAATTCAAATAACAATAAAAAGAAAATGACCATCATTAATGGCAGTCATTTTTCAAATCTGGAAGGTTTCTACGAAGAAATTTTTCAGCTTTTTATGAAAGATGAAGGCTGGAAAGTAGGAACGTTGGACGGTTTTAATGATATTTTATATGGAATTGATTCAGATATAATCTGGAAGAATTCTCAAAAATCAAAAGAGGATTTGGGGTTTGAACTAACGAAAGAATTCTACGAAAATAAAATCGGAATAGGGAAGCCTTTCAATGTGGAATTAATTCAAAAAAAGCTGAATGAATTAATCGAGGGAAACGGACAGACTCTATTTGAAATTTTAATTGAAATTATAGAATCACATAAAAATATTACACTAATTTTGGATTGATTTTTATTTTTAACCATTAAGGTTTTATTTAAGATAAATATTGGCAAAAATTAGCATTAGCGATATTTCATGCTGAGCCTGTTGAAGCATCAACAATTCTATTTAATGGTTTAAAAGTCCAATTAATAAAAAAGAAAGAAGTAAATGAAAAAAATGAGGTACGGATTATTTTTCGGCGACAGCATCACTTACGGAGAATACGACGGTGTATTTGGCGGTTGGGTAGATATTCTGAAAAGGTATGCGCTACAGAAATACAATGAGGGAAGCAATGAACTGATTATTTACAATCTCGGAATCGGTGGCGAAACTACAGAAGGTCTGCTTAAAAGAATTCCTTATGAAATGGCTGCCAGAAATTCTCCTGAAGGAAATATTGTTTTCATTGGTTACGGAGCCAATGATTTAGCTGTAAAAGAGGGAACCCATTTGATAAATCCGGAACAGTTTAAAGCTAATATTTTAACCGCTGTTGAACAGGCAAAACAATATGCACAAGATATTTATTTGGTTAGTATTCTTCCGATTTCTAAAAATATAGATGGAGTTATGGTTGCTTCCGGAAAGTTGAGGTCGACAGAAGAAATTTTAAAATACAATGAGATTCTTAAAGAAATTTGTATTGAAAAGTCTTTGAATTACGTTGATTTTTACTCCGGATTTGTAGATGATAAAGAAATTTTGCTTTCGAAAGACGGCGTTCATCCCAATGAAAAAGGATATGGGATGATGGCTGAAATTGCACTTCCTGTTATTGAAAAGTATTTATAATATTTTTTTTATTTTTCTAAGTAAAGTGAATTTTATTCACTAGTTTTATAAATGACAAATTAAAATATACTATGAAAAATTTGAAAAAACTTAAAAGACAAGAGTTAAAAAGTGTAAAAGGGGGAATTGGCATTCCATCGCGAATTATTTATCCAACCGACGAGAATGGATATTGTAGTACCTCTCCTTATATATCTTATTGTGCAAAATTTGATGGTTGCATGACACAAGAATCTTGGGATTACTACTGTAACTAAAAAGATAAGACATCTCTGAAAAGAGATGTTTTTTAATTAAAATATATACTTCCAATACACCAAAATTCCTACAACTCCCGATAAAACAGCCATTAAAATAACCGCTCCCGCCGCAATATCTTTAATAAAACCAATTCTTTTATCAAATTCCGGCTGAATCATATCGCATATTTTTTCAATTGCTGTATTG
>DKLU01000466.1 GCA_002455915.1 Chryseobacterium sp. UBA6632 | reverse complement strand
TCTTCCGATCTGATTTGTCACCCGTTAAGCTGAATAAGCTTACGATAAACATCACCACTGTTCCGATTTCTACCAGAAACATGACAGGATTTTTAAACATGATTTTCGGATTCAGTTTTACGAAAGACTGTTTGATCGCTTCGTTTACCAAATCTTTCTGAAACAATGTCTGGGATTGATTTTTCATTTTTTTTGAAAGAGTTATATCATTGGAAACCAATATGACCATTAAGACAAACTAAATTTTGAAGTATTAAAATGGATAATATTATTAGAGTATGAAAAGTGATGCTCTTTCTTAATCTAATTTGCTTAATGGTTTCCTATTGATTTTTAATTATTTGGAAAATTTTTCTTTTTTGAACCATTAAGATTTATTTAAGGATTTAAGCTTGAATTAAGAAAATATTCTTTGAATATTTTAAACTTAATAATTCGATGAGCTTGATATTCTTAACTTCTTAAATCTCCTTAATGGTTAATTATTTAATTTTATTTAGAAAAATATTGAAGCTGTTCCGCAATTGGCCCTAAAGTCAACGCTGGGAAGAAAGACAGGGCAGCAATCAAAAGAATCACAGCTAAGGTCATAAATCCGAAAGTTGCCGTGTCTGTTTTTAATGTTCCCGAACTTTCAGGAATGTATTTTTTCTGGGCTAATAACCCCGCAATCGCAATTGGGCCAATAATTGGGATGAATCTTGACAACAATAAAACGATTCCTGTTGAGATATTCCACCAAGGCGTATTGTCGCCTAAACCTTCAAATCCGGAACCATTGTTGGCGGAAGAGGATGTAAATTCATATAACATTTCACTGAAACCATGGAAGCCGGGATTATTTAATGTTTTTGTTCCAAATTCGGGAAAATAGGCTGTTAAAGCTGTTCCGACCAAAATTAAGAATGGGTGAAATAAAGCCACAACCATCGCGATTTTCATTTCTTTGGCTTCAATCTTTTTGCCTAAAAATTCCGGTGTTCTACCGACCATCAAACCACTGATGAATACCGCCAGAATAATGAAAATGAAGTAGTTTAAAATTCCGACTCCGCAACCTCCGTAGAAACAATTAATCATCATTGCCAACAATTGATTCATTCCTGAAAGAGGCATCGTGCTGTCATGCATCGCATTCACCGAACCTGTTGAAATCACCGTTGTAGCAATGCTCCAATAAGCTGAAGCTGCACTTCCAAAACGAATTTCCTTACCTTCCATTGCTCCGAGATGAGGATCTGTTCCCATTTGAGTAATCAATGGATTTCCATTGGTTTCATTGATGATGTTTGGAATGGTTAATGCCAGAAAACCAATGGTCATAACAGTGAAAATCGTCCATGACAGTTTTCTTTTTTTTAAATAAAATCCAAGCGCAAAAACCAAGGCAAACGGAATAATCATTTGAGTAACCATTTCGGTCATATTTGTCAGATAGTTCGGATTTTCCAGCGGATGCGCTGAATTGGCTCCAAAAAATCCACCACCATTGGTTCCTAAATGTTTAATAGCAATAAATGCCGCTGCTGGACCTCTGGAAATATCAACTTTCTGACCTTCGAGCGTTGTGATATGCTCTTTCCCTTCAAAAGTCATCGGACTTCCGTTGGCCGAAAGAATCAACGCAACAATTACACTTATTGGAACCAGAATTCTGATCATTGATTTAGTGAAAAAATCGTAGAAATTCCCTAATTCCGTCGTTGTTTTATCTTTAAAAGCTTTGAAAAGAACTGCCATGGCCGCCATTCCCGTTGCTGCGGTCACAAACTGTAAAAACATTAAGTATAATTGACTCAAATAAGAGACTCCAGTTTCGCCTGAATAATGCTGTAAATTGCAATTCACCAAGAAAGAAATGGCTGTGTTGAAAGCCAAATCCGGTGACATATTCGGGTTTTCATCAGGATTTAAAGGAAGCCAGAATTGATTTAGCAAAATAAAAAATCCGATTACAAACCAAACAATATTGATGGTTAACATGGCAAACATATTCTGTTTCCAGGTCATTTGCTTGTTTGGATTGATGCCTGAAATTTTATAAATGAAATTTTCAATCGGTTGAAAAATTTTATCTAAAAAAGTCTTTTTATAACCATAAACATCAGCAATATACTTTCCAAGGAAAATACCGATAACTAATGTAATGGCAAACATTGTGATAATGCCTAAAATTTCTGTATTCATGATTTTTGGTTAAAATTTTTCAGGTTTCATTAGAACATAGCAGATGTACACAAAGGCGAGTATCGAAAGGAAAAATAAACTCCACATAATTTTTTATATTTTATCAAAAAATTCAACGGATTTGTATAACATCCAAAATAATACGATACATAGGAGGATTAAACTTACCAACATCATAACGCAACGATTAAGGTTAATACAGTGAAGATTATATACGAAACCATCAGCAAGCTCAGTTTTGAGTGCTCCCGTTTTTTGAACGTTTTTCTTGAAATTATCATTTTTAAAATATTTTATTCTAAAAACCATAATGCCAAAAGAAAGTCCAATCTATCGATTTGTGATGTAATTTGTTTATTATTAGTATGTTGTTGTTTTTTTAGGTTCTGTCAAAAAATAGAAAAACCTATCAAAATGATAGGCTCGTTATTAAAATGATAGGATTGTATTTTTAAACCGTTAAGTTTTTATTTAAGGAATTTAGAATATTTAAGATGAGCTTCGCTTTAAGTAAAAACTGAATTTATTAAAGCTTAATAAAACTTAACTTCTTAAATAAACCTTAATGGTTTGATTTTAAAATTTATCTCAAATCATATTCTTCCAATTTGCGATACAATGTTGCAATCCCGATTTCAAGCAATCTTGCCGCTTCTGCTTTGTTGCCTTTTGTATATTGTAAAACTTTTAAAATATGTTCTCTTTCTAAGGATTTTATACTTAAAGAATCTTTTTCTGTAGAAATTTTTTCAGTATAATGAGGTAAACTTTCAATGTCTAAAATACTGTCATTCATTAAGATTAAACTTCTTTCAACCGTATTTCTAAGCTCACGAATATTTCCTTTCCAGTCGTTTTTTTCTAAGGTTTTATAATATTCCGGCGTTACATTAACATTGGAAATATGCAGTTTTTGTGAGAAAACATCAACGAAATTTTTAGCCAAAGCTTTCAAATCTTCTTTTCTTTCCCGAAGCGCAGGAAGCCTGATTTCAAAAATATTTAATCTAAAATATAAGTCCTCACGGAAATGTCCTTGTTTAATTTCTTCTTCCAGATCACGATTTGTCGCAGCAATCAATCTAAAATCGGATTTTGAAACTTTGGTTTCCCCCATTTTAATGAATTCTTTTGTTTCGAGAACACGAAGTAATTTAGCTTGAAGTTCGATCGGCATTTCACCGATTTCATCTAAAAATAAAGTTCCGCCATTGGCTTCTTCTATCAAACCTTTTTTGTCTTTTATAGCTCCCGTAAAGGCTCCGGCTTTATGTCCGAAAAGTTCGTTTTCCAGAATTCCTTTACTAAAAGCAGAACAGTTGATTGCCACAAAATTATTTTTCTTCCTTTCGCTTCCTTCATGAATAGCGTTCGCAAAAACTTCTTTTCCGGTTCCTGTTTCGCCCGTCAAAAGGACGGTTGCATCGGTTAAAGCGACTTTTTCAGCGAGTTTTTGAGCCTGAAGAATTAAAGGGGAATTTCCGATAATGGTTTCAAATCCTTTTTGATAAGAATTTTTCTGAACAATTTTAGATTGAGTATCTTTTACTTTTTCCAAAGCTTTATACACCAACGGAATAATTTTCTCGTTATCGTCGCCTTTCACTAAATAATCATAAGCTCCGTTTTTCATTGCCTGAACTGCATCGGTAATATTTCCGAAAGCAGTCATTAAAATGATTTCTAAATGAGGATGTTTTGTTTTAATAGATTTTATAAGATCAACGCCGAATGCATCAGGAAGTCGAACGTCACTTAAAACAACATCAAATTCGTATTGTTCGAGCATCGTCATTGCAGAACGTGCGGTTGAGGCTTCTTTTACGTTAAAATTTTCTTGGGAAAGGATCATTCCTAATAATTTTAGGAGCTTGATCTCGTCATCGATGATGAGAATGTTTCCGTGCATGGTGTAATATTTTGGAAAACTTCTGCAAACTTAGAGAATTATTTTGGATAAATAAGGTTGGAGTGTTTTAGAGTTGTAGGGGTTTGTGGGTTTTTAGGGTTGATGGGTTGGAGAATATTTCATTAAGATTATTGGATTATTTTCACTTTCTGTATTTTCATTTATTTCTACGAAACCGAGTTTTTTATAAAGATGATAGGCTTTTAGATTGGTAATTTTCACTTCAAGAAAAATGTCAATAACTCCAAAATTTTTATTTGTTTCTTCAATCGTTTTTTTTATTAAACAGGCTCCAATATTATTGCCTTGAAATGCCGATTGTACGTACATTTGATAAATATTTCCTTTATCGTTTTCATCTTTAATAAAAGTACAGATTCCAATTAATTTTTTTTCATGAAAAGCACCGACCACAAATCTTTCTTTTGTCTGATTTTCAATATCGAATTCAATTCTTAATTTTTCATTTTTTGTAGCTTCTTCATAGCTCACGCCAAAAGATTCAGGGAATTTTTGTAAGCTTTTCAGTCTGATATTTCAGTA
>DKLU01000463.1 GCA_002455915.1 Chryseobacterium sp. UBA6632 | reverse complement strand
GTTTCAAGACAAAAGAAATTGTTACTATCTTTATGATATCAAAATAATATCAAATTTTAAAAATCATATTTATGGAAAAAGTCTTAAAACTAATTTCAGGTTACCTTACATTGGTCATTTGTTTAGGCTTATTTATTGTAGCGGCTTACCTTTTTATTACGGCTGTTGAAACCAATATTTTGCTGGTCGGTGTGGCTTTGATCTGTTTTCTTCTATCATGCTTTTTATTGAAAGGATTGATGATTATTCAGCCTAATCACTCAAGAGTTTTGAACTTTTTCGGAAAGTATGTGGGCACAGTAAAAGAGAACGGATTGTTCTTTATTAATCCTTTGTATTCTTCTCAAAAAATCAGTTTGCGTTCAGAAAACCTTCAAGGACAAACTTTGAAAGTGAACGATAAAATGGGTAATCCAATTGAGATTGCGGCGGTATTGGTTTGGAAAGTGGGAGATACCTATAAAGCGGCATACGAAGTGGAAAGATACTCTGATTATGTGAGAATGCAAAGTGAAGCAGCGGTGCGACATTTGGCGGTAAGCTTTCCTTATGATAATCTGGAAGATGAACATGCAGATATTACTTTGAGAGACGGTGGTGATCAGGTAAATAAAATTTTAGAAGGTGAATTGCTCGAAAGATTAGCTCCTGCAGGAATTGTGATTCAGGAAGCCCGAATTACACATTTGGCGTATGCTTCCGAAATTGCCGGAGCGATGCTTCAAAGACAGCAGGCAACAGCGATTGTGGCAGCAAGAACTAAAATTGTGGAAGGCGCAGTTGGCATGGTAGATTTAGCCTTGAAAAAACTTTCAGAAGATAATATCGTTGAGTTGGATGATGAAAGAAAAGCATCAATGGTAAGCAATTTAATGGTCGTTCTTTGTGGCGAAAAAGCCGCAACTCCAATTTTGAATGCGGGAACGCTTTATAATTAATAATGAAGAATTAATAATTAAATTTTGCTTTGTAAAGCTTAAAGCAAAGAGTTTCAATTAGGATTAGGTTTGTCAGGCTGAGGCTCTCGAAGCCCTCATAATTATCATTTGCTGAGTGAAACGCCTTTGCGAACAAAAATATTCACAGCAAATTAAAAAAAATATTTGCGCCCTTTGGGTTAAAAAACAAAAGACATCAAGCAAGAAATCAGAAAAGTAAAAAAAATGAAATCAGAAAAAGCTCAGAATCCATCAGAAAACAAAGGCAAAAAATCTTTCGTCTTAAGGATCGATGAGTCCACATACAAGCTTTTGGAGAAATGGGCTAATGATGAATTCCGAAGTGTAAACGGGCAGATTGAGTATTTGCTGCATCAAAGTTTAACGACTTCGGGAAGGAAAAAGAAAGAATAGTTTTATCATTTCGACGAAGAAAAAATTGATTAAAATAAAGTTGAAAAATAGATTCTTCACTCCGAATGCTTCGTTCGGAATGACATTCTGAGGTTTTATAAATAGTATTAGAGTTGTCAATCTGAGAAGTCGAAGACTTTTAAATTGAAAGTAAATTTTCCCCAAATAAAAAAGCAGAGAAAAAAATCTCTGCTTTCTGTGTTTTTTTATCTCAATTAAATTAATCAAATATTCCTGTAAAATAGCCTGCAATCACGCTCCACGCATTTTTTCCAAGAAAATAAATAAGGGTAGAAGAAATAATTCCTTTTACGGTAAAAAATATAATTCCACCGATTCCAAATTTCTTCACCAGGCTTTTCCATTTCGATGGTTTCTTTTCCTCTGTAGCCGGCTCGTTGATCGTCTTATTATTTTCCATTTCTGAAATTCAAATGATTACCCTACAAAGATAAGCATGTTTATAATTAGTCCAAATAAAAAACACGTTAAAAAAATTAAAATTTTGCGGTTCGCATAATATTTTTAACTTTAGGCAAAACGAAAAGTAATATTTATGTCTAAAAAAGTAAAGGATTTTGGAATCGAGAAAACACTCAAAAATCTAGGAATTAAAGATGAAAATAAAGGAACTTCAGTAGGCGGAAAATATTTTGCATCAGGAAAGACAATAGAAAGCTATTCTCCTGTAGATGGCAATTTAATTGCTAAAATAAAGACTTCCGGAGTATCAGATTATGATAAGGTGATCGAAACTGCTGAAAAGGCATTTAAAGAGTTCAGACTCATTCCGGCTCCTAAAAGAGGGGAAATTGTAAGACAGCTTGGTCAGAAATTAAGACAATATAAGGACGATTTAGGAAAACTTGTTTCTTATGAAATGGGTAAATCTTTGCAAGAAGGTTTAGGTGAAGTTCAGGAAATGATCGACATCTGCGACTTTGCTGTGGGAGTTTCAAGACAGCTTCATGGCTACACCATGCACTCCGAAAGACCTGGACACAGAATGTACGAGCAGTATCATCCACTAGGAATTGTAGGAATCATTACGGCATTCAACTTTCCGGTAGCAGTTTGGGCTTGGAATACAGCATTAGCTTGGATCTGTGGTAACGTAACGATCTGGAAACCGTCTGAAAAAACTCCGTTCTGTGCGATTGCTTGTCAAAATATTATGAATGAAGTTTTAAAGGAAAATAATCTTTCAGACGGAATTTCAAGTGTGTTGGTGGCAGATCACGAGATCGGACAAAAATTAGTTGACGATAAGAGAGTGGCTTTGGTTTCTTTCACAGGTTCTACAAGAGTGGGAAGAATGGTTTCTACCAATGTGGCTCAGAGATTCGGGA
>DKLU01000073.1:2542-2737 GCA_002455915.1 Chryseobacterium sp. UBA6632 | reverse complement strand
AATATCTCTATCAACTAAAAACCATCAACCATCAATTCATTACTCGTACTTCAGATATTTTATCAGGTTTACTTTTGTCGCCTGATAGGCTTTAATGCTCACCACAGCGAATGTCAAGACAAGTAAAATAAGCAAGCTTGCAATGAATGGCCAAACAGGCATATCAATTCTATATGCGAAATCTTTCAGCCATTC
>DKLU01000073.1:0-2331 GCA_002455915.1 Chryseobacterium sp. UBA6632 | reverse complement strand
TCTTTCAGCCATTCGTTCATTAAGTAATAACTGATAGGAATGCTGATGAGAACGGCAACTAACGTAACCCAAAGGAATTGTTTTGTTAAGCCTAAAATTAATATTCCGTCTGAAGCTCCCAGTGTTTTTCGGATCGCCACATCTTTCAGTTTCTGTTCGATCATTAAAGAAGACAGTGCAAATAATCCCAATAAAGCCACCATTAAAACCATAGCATTTAGAATCGTGAACAATGTTTTTTGCTTTTGATAGGTTTCAAAGGTTTTTGCAAAATTTTTGTCCATAAAAGCAGACTCGAAAGGATAGCCCGGTTCTACGTCTTTCATCCAATAATTTTTAAGCCTTTTTACCGTTGCGTTGATATCATCAGCCTTTAATTTTATCTGAATATTGTTCATTGTGTATCGTTTCCATTGTGTTTCTTTATAATGGAAAAACATGATAGGCTCTACTTCATTTTTTAAGCTTCTGATATTGAAATCTTTTACAACCCCAATTATTTTATAAGGTTTAATATCAAATCCGGGTCTTACTTCCCGTCCTAGAGCTTCCTCATCTTTCCAGCCAAATTTTCTCACCAACGCTTCGTTTACCAACAGCGTATTGATGGTATCGGAGGCTAAATTCTGATCCAACCATCGACCTTTAAGCAACTTAACTCCAATAAACTGAAGATAATCATAATCCATCGTCCCATGTTGTGCATTCAAACTTTGCTTCATATAATCAAAATTAGAACTGCTGAAATTATTGGTTCCCGGGTAAGCTTCTCCATAACTCACACTTTCCACCCCTTTTATTTTTGATATTTCCGTTTTTAATCGTTCATATTTCATCCAAGGTTTTTTTCCCGGATCATTAAAAGTGATTTGGAAAATCTGATTTCCATTAAAACCAAGATCTTTATTCATCATATATTCCACCTGAGAATTAATGATCAGTCCACCAATGATGAAAAAGGATGAAATAATAAGTTGCAAAGTCAAAATCCCGTTTCTCAACCAAATTCCGTGTCTGCTTCTTGAAAAATTTCCCTTCAATGTTTCAATAGCTTTAAAATTTGATAAATAAATCGCGGGAATTAACCCTGAAATTACTGTTACCAAAGCAACCATTCCGAATGAATAAGCGAAAATATGCCAGTCATTCAGTTTCATTTCTTTATTAAAAAACTTATTGAAGCTTGGTAATAAAATTTCGGTTAAAGCCAAGGCAAGAAAATACGACAACAAACAAATCATGAATGTTTCTAAAAGAAACTGCATAATCAACGAAAATCTTGTCCCTCCGATTGCTTTTCTTACGCCTATTTCTTTGGCTCTCTGAGAAGCCTGCGCGGTTTTCAGGTTGATGAAATTAATGGCAGATAAAACTACAATCAGCACAGAAAGAGAAAATAATATGACTATTGTTTTAAGATCCGGACCGCCAAACCAAGTCGATTTTGCATGTAATTTCATTTCATCAAGGGGCGTTAATAGAGAACTTTGGGGGCCATAAGCATCGATAAATTCCTGAGGAGTCAGTCCTGCATTTTTAGCATCTCTATTGGCTCTCATCATCAGAATATCAAAGAATTTTCGTGGGAAAGCATCCGGATCGGCTCCTTTTTTAAGCTTAAAAAAACAGGCGTAATTGAAATTTCCCCATTGCTCTTTATCATTTTTAATCTGCGATACCGGTTGAATGACAAAATCGGGTTTAATATCACTATTTCCTCCAGGTAATTCGTATACAGCCGTTATGACAAAATTTTTATTATCAAATTTCACAGACTCACCCGCAACATTGGTTCTTCCGAAAAGATTTTTAGCAGCATCGGTAGATATCGCAAGATCGGACTCGTTTTTCAATGCATTTTTATAGCTTCCTGAAACTAATTTGAAAGGAAACAGTTCAAAAAAATGATCTGTTACATAAAAGCCGTTTTTCTGGAAGGCTGATTTTACTTTTGTCGTCATTTTAAATGAGATCCCGGTATTGGTCAACAAAGCAAAATCTTCTATTTCGGGAATTCTTTCCTTCGCATTAACGGCCAAAGGGTAAGAAATAGATGATCCATAAGACTTTTCTTTGGTATCTTGAGTCTGAAAAAAATAAATATCATCCTTTTTAGGATTCCAGCTTTCGTAAGATTCTTCGTCATTCCAATGCATCAGGATCAGCATAAATCCCGTAAGACCAACGGTAAGACCAAACAGATTAATAATCGTGGAAAGCCAGTTCTTTTTATAATTTATAAAAGCTATTTTAAGCCAGTTATTCAACATAATTCTAATAGTATAAGGTATGAAACTCACCTTCAACCTGTTTTTAGGTTAAATTTAAAAA
>DKLU01000268.1 GCA_002455915.1 Chryseobacterium sp. UBA6632 | reverse complement strand
TTTTGCTTTAATTTTTGCAATTAAATTAGCCTGAATTTCCTGATTGATGGTTTTATCTGTATATCCTGAATTTTTTAATTCCTTAAAGGTAATATCGTTTTTCATTTGTTGTAATAATCTGATTATTTTTTATTGAATTCGATTTGAAATATTTTTAACGTAAAATTACTTTTACCATTTTACTTTTAACTTTTTCCTTGGCTCTTCTAAATCCTTTTAATCCTATTTTTCTCGTAATCTTCAAAAATCATTTGACCTAATCCGGAAAGTCCTGTTAAGAAAGCTTTTCCTTTATTCTGGGCCGTAAATTCCTTCACAAACTGTCGCAAATAAGGATCTTGTGCGATCATAAAAGTCGTGATCGGGATTTTCAGTTTTCTGGCTTGTGCCGCTTTGTTGAGACATTGAGAAACAATCATTTCATCCAAACCGACACTGTTTTTGTAAAATTCACCGTTGGGTAGGCGAAGGCAGCTTGGTTTTCCGTCGGTAATCATGAATATCTGTTTGTTCGTATTTCTTTTTCGACGAAGGATATCCATCGCAAGCTCCAGTCCGGCAACCGTATTCGTATGGAAAGGTCCGACCTGTAAATAAGGAAGATCTTTCACTTTAATCGGCCACGCTTCATTTCCAAAAACAATAATATCGATTGAGTCTTTCGGGTATTTTCTTTTAATTAATTCCACCAGAGCCATAGCCACTTTTTTGGCCGGAGTGATTCGATCTTCACCATATAAAATCATGGAATGGCTGATATCGATCATTAAAACCGTGCTCATCTGCGCTTTATGTTTCGTTTCCTCCACAATCAGATCGTCTTCCGTCATGCGAAGGTCTGAAATTCCATTATTGATCTGGGCATTTTTCAGACTTTCGGTCATATTCACTAAAGAAAGATCGTCACCATATTGGAACGAACGGTTCTCGCCATCTTTTTCATCGCCAGCACCTGTTTTGGTTGTTCTGTGATTTCCGATTCCTGTTTTCTTAAGTTTACCAAAAATTTGATCTAAGGCAAATTCACGCAAGGCAGCTTCCAGTTTTGGAGTCAGGATATTTTTACCTTTTCCCGTTCCCGAATTTCCGTCTTCAGGATCTTCTTCTTTTATATAACCTCTTTTTTTAAGGTCTTCTTCAAAGTCTTCCAAAGAATATTCATCATTAAAAATATCATATTCCTTGTCCAGCATATCCAGCCACTCGAAGGCTTCTTCAATATCCCCGGAAGTGTGTGTCAAAAGGTCTTTGAAAACATCAAAAACTCTGTCAAAATGCGAAATTTCCTCCGGAATATGTTTGCTGAAAGTGAAGCCTTTATGAAAATTAAATTCTTTATTTGTCATAAAATAATGATGTTCTATTTTCTTTTCTTCGATTTTTAAATTAGACAAGTTAGGAAATAATTGCAAGAATAAAGCCGATTAAAAAATAGAAAATGTTAATCGTGATGATGGTAATATTATTTGGAAGAAAAATTTAATGCTTAATTTCTTCATCGGGTACCCTCGGAATATTATCTTTGTGAAAATAAAAAATTAGATGATGAAAAAAGTAATCTTGTTGGCTTCAGTTGCTTTGATATTAAATTCATGCGTAGTTTCTACCGCTGCAAAAGTGGTAAAAGGCGCAGTGAACGTAAGCTATAAAGCGGTGAAAGGTACAGTAAACGGCATCAGTTGGGCGGTTCGAAAGGCGAATGGAAAAATAGATGAAGACCGTCTAGACGGAACCTGGAAGATTGTTGGTGTATATCGCGGTTCTTTTGAAGATTTTACGAAAGATCAAAATCCTGAAAGTTCTTTTACTTCGGAATGTGGAGATAGCTTTGAGCAGATTATTTTTAAGGCTAAAAGATCAAAATTCCAACCTGTACATTGCAGTTCTGAAAAAGAAGACTGGGTGAAATATTCTTTGGAATTCGGTAAAAATCCTGTAACAAAAGAAAAGGAAAATTATATTGAATACAATTTCAATAATTATATTTCGGTAATTGATGTCAATAATAAAACAATGGTTCTGGAAGGAAATGTAATGCCCAAACTGGCTTTTTCAGGGGCAAAACTTTATCTTTTGGAAAAAGTAAAATAGTGCGTATTCGATATGAAAAAAAATAGCTTTTTATCTGCAAAAGGAATTTTATTTGCAGCGGTTCTGTCTTTTAACACGGTAGTTTATGCTCAAAAAGCAGCCGATATTTCTACGATTTCTGAGAAAACATTAAGTACCATTCTCGAAAAAAATAGAACGTATTACACGCAAGGTAAAGTGGCTGATTATATTCCTGAATTGGGAAAAATGGATGCCAAATCGATTGCCTTTTCGGTCGTAGGAAAGGATGGTAAAGTATTGAATGTCGGAGATGTGAAGCAGAAATTTACGATGCAGAGTATTTCGAAAATCATTTCGTTGATGGTAGCGGTGATGGAAAGGGGAGAAGCCAATGTTTTTGATAAAATGGGCTATTTCGGATCTGATAAACCTTTTAATCATTTTTCGAACCTTGAAACTACAGGAAAACCTCTTAATCCGATGATGAATGCGGGGGCGATTCTCACAACTTCTCTGATTTCAGGTGATGGTGAAAAACCTTTCCTGAAAATTTTAGATATGGTAAGATATATTACCAAAAATCCTACAATTGAGTACAGTAAATCTGTGTATGAATCTGAAAAATTAACCGGACACCGTAACCGCGGAATGTTTTATCTGATGAAAAATAATGGATTGATTTCCGGAAATGAAGATCAGTTAGATAATTATTTTAAACAATGTTCTATTGAACTTACTACAGAAGATTTGGCAAAAATAGGCTATTTCTTCGCCAATGAGTGTGTTCGTTTTGATGGAGATTCTAAATACAAAAATAAAGACATCGCCAGATTGGTAGAATCTCAAATGCTGACAGCGGGAATGTATGAATTTAGCGGTGAATATTCCCGAACGGTTGGTTTACCGAGTAAATCCGGAGTCGGAGGCGGAATTACGGTAAGTGTTCCCGGGAAAATCGGAATCGGGGTTTTTAGTCCGGCACTGGACGGGCATGGAAATTCTTTGGCGGGTTATCACATGATTCTTGATTTGGTGAAACAATATGATCTGAGTGTGTTCTAAATTTTTTTAAAGTTTGTTATTCTTGTTGAGATTTATGATCAAAAATCTTTTAAATTGATTGTGGGTTAGAGTTTTAAAGGATGACAAACTATGTACATATTTTAGGTTTTGAATTAGAGACTGAATTCCTAGCCGTGATGTTCTATG
>DKLU01000373.1 GCA_002455915.1 Chryseobacterium sp. UBA6632 | reverse complement strand
GTATAAGCGATGATAATGCCGCTTCGTCTCCTTTTTGGTAAAGGGAAATTAGTAAACTATCCGATTTTGATTTCATAACTTTCTTCTCAATAATATATTTGTAGACAACTCATCTTCCAGATATTATATCTGGTTCAAATTGTAAATACAAAACAATTTTTTAGAGTAAAGTAAAATCTATAGGCTGGTACACTTTAATAATGTGTAAATATAATAATTTTTTAATAACTGTTAACCTATTATTAAAATTTTACAAGAAAAATTTAAAAAAAATCACTTAAACATGTCATGTATAAACACTGTAGGGATATTTAATGTAAAATTAACATTTACCCCCTTCATTTCTTTACCGTTTAATCTTGCATCACCTATCGGAAAAGCATATCCTGCCGTAAAATCTAACATTCCAAACAGAGAAACCCCAATTTTAGGAGCTACATATTTGTTGGTTCCCTCCGCTCCCGCAAGGAAATAATACGAATGGTAAAAGTCTACATCTTTCTGAAAATTTAACAAAACATCTGCTGAAAGTTTAGGCATAATAGCGAATTTGGAATTTGCAGATCCCATCATCGCCGTTCCGCCCAAGCGGTAAATCACATCATCATTTTTCAAGAAAAGCAACTTTCCTCCTACTTCTCCAAAGCTTTGGTTTTGATAGGTATATCCTACCGTAATCATTTTATGCATGGTGTATTGCGCTTTGGCAAATGTGCTCAGAAAAAATACCGAAAGGATTGTCATTGCGAATCTAAAGTTCATCATCTTCTATTTATTTGAATGTAAAATTAAAAAAAACTGCCTTATCGGAAAGATAAAGCAGTTATTTATTCTGTAAGTTTAAAAATTAAATTCCGAAAGCGGTTTTAATTTCGTCTACTTTGTCTAGTTTTTCCCAGGTAAAGAATTCTAATCCCGTAAGAGTTAATTCATTCTTATGACCTTTATTGAATGTTTTATCAGCTACATAATGCTCTCTTCCCATGTGTCCGTAAGAAGCTGTATCCTGATAAATAGGGTTTCTTAATTTTAAGTTTTGTTCGATTGCATAAGGTCTCAAATCGAAAATTGTAGACACTTTTTTAGCAATTTCACCATCGTTTAAACCAACTTTAGAAGTTCCGTATGTATTGATGTATAAACCACAAGGTTCAGCAACACCGATAGCATAAGAAACCTGTACCAAAACTTCGTCAGCAACTCCTGCAGCTACTAAGTTTTTAGCGATGTGTCTTGTTGCATAAGCAGCACTTCTATCTACTTTTGAAGGATCTTTTCCAGAAAAAGCACCACCACCGTGAGCTCCTTTTCCACCGTAAGTATCTACGATGATTTTTCTTCCTGTAAGGCCTGTATCTCCGTGAGGACCGCCGATCACAAACTTCCCAGTCGGGTTGATGTGATATTTGATTTGATCATTAAACAAAGCCTTGATCTCTTCAGTTTGCAAAGCAACCACTCTTGGGATCAAAATATTTTTAATGTCTTCTCTGATTTTGTTAAGCATTTCCTCTTCCGCTCCGAAATCATCATGCTGAGTAGAAACTACGATAGAATCAATTCTTACAGGCTTGTGATCGTCAGAATACTCGATAGTTACCTGAGATTTTGCATCTGGACGAAGATATTTAATTTCAGAATCTTCTCTTCTGATCGCAGAAAGCTCTTTAAGAATAGTATGTGCTAAATCTAAAGCCAAAGGCATATAGTTAGCCGTTTCGTTGGTTGCATAACCAAACATCATCCCTTGGTCACCAGCACCCTGAGCGTTTGCTTTAGCCTCAAAAGATTCGTCTGTTACCGCTCTGTCAACACCTTGGTTAATGTCCGGAGACTGCTCGTGAATGGCTGAAATAACTCCACAAGAATCACCGTTGAACATGTATTCTCCCTTTGTGTAGCCAATTCCGTTGATAACATCTCTTGCGATCGTCTGCACATCAAGATAAGCATCAGACTTTACTTCACCAGCCAAAACCACCTGTCCTGTCGTTACAAGAGTTTCACAAGCTACTTTTGAAGTTTTGTCATAAGCCAAAAAGTGATCGATTAATGCATCGGAAATTTGGTCTGCAATTTTATCCGGATGTCCTTCTGAAACAGATTCAGACGTAAATAAATAAGACATATTATTCTTTGTTTTTTTAGATTAAAAAATTGGACGAAGAAAAATAAGAATAAATTGCCAAAAAGCTAAAAAGAGAATACTGTTTTAGCATTTTTTTATAGAGGTTGCAATCAGGTCAAATTTTTCCTCGTTCGTAAACGTCTGCAAATTTAAGTACTATTTTTTTAATACTCAAAACTTTTGTTTACTAATTATAATTTTCTTGAAATTAATGATTTATCTGCAATTTCACAATAAAAACTATTGTGGTTTTATGCTTACAAATTCTTTCGGACTTTCATTATAATTGAGCTTTTTCTCTAATGAAGACTTGATAGAATGTGATAATTCGTCAATAATTTTTTGCTTAAATGTTGGTTTATAGTAAATAATACTGATCTCTCTGTACGGGAAAGGCTTCTTGAATCTGAAAACGTTTTCCTTCTGTACTTCTGAAAGCTGGCTCAATGCCAATTCCGGTAAAATACTAATTCCTCCTACTTTATCCACCATGTGAACCAAAGTTTGAATATTTGAAGCCAAGAAATCTAAATTCTTAGGTTTCAAGGTATTTTCTTTTAAATGACAAATGTTTTCAAACTGATTTCTCAGGCAGTTTCCTTCTTCAAGCAGCCAAACCTTTTCAACGTTCAATTCCTCAGGAACTACGTAAGAATTCTTTTTATTCGCCTCAGTATTAGAACTGTAGATCATCAACTCTTCATTAAACAAGAAATCCTGATAGAATTCATCCGCTGTATCGTAAGGCGTTGAAATAATTCCTGCATCAAGTTCCCCCGCTTTTAAAGCTTTAATGATACTGTCCGTTGTCATTTCCTTTACATTCATCTGAATTTTAGGATTTTGCTCCAAAAAGCCAAATATTTCTGTCGGTAAAATAAACGAAGAAACGGTAGGAATGATTCCCAGATTAATAGTTCCTCCCAGAATATTATTTAAAAGATTCGCTTTGTTCTTTAATTC
>DKLU01000074.1:396-6425 GCA_002455915.1 Chryseobacterium sp. UBA6632 | reverse complement strand
TTATTCACAGCAACTTCATGAACTGTTTTTCCAATGATTTCTTCTTTATTTAAATTGGTAATTTTCAAAGCCTCATCATTAATCATGTAAATGAAATGATTTTCGTCTAAGCCAATCACGGCATCGTGCATATTGTTCACCAAAGTTTCGATGCGTTTTTTATCCATCAATTGCTTGGAAAGTGTACTGCTTTCGTATTCCTGAAGCTTTTCGGCCATTACGTTGAAGGAATTTGCAAGGTCATTAAATTCTTCACTTCCTTTAAAATGAACCCTTTCGTTGTAATTTTTATTCGCAATTTGCCGTATACTGAAAGTCAGTTGATTGATTGGTTCTGCAATCGTTTGAGGAAGATTAAACAGCAAAGTAACAGCAATCAAAAAGCAGATCGTTCCCAAACAGGCAATCCAGAAAGTAGCATTTTCAGCAGTAATAATGGCGATGTCACTTTTTCGCTCGATGCCTTTCATGTTCAACGACATAATTTTAACCAAATCTTCACGAATTAGTTTTTCTTTTTCAGGTGAAGGTTGTTTAATATAACTGTTGAAATGTAGGTTTAAATTTTGAGTAGCTTCTTTCTCTCCAAATTCAGTTAAATTTTTTTCCTGTAAAATGTTATTTTTCTTAAAATCTTTAATCGCGATTGCGCTGTCGGTTTTTATTTTATCCAACGCCAACAGCATGTTTTGGGAGAATTCCAGACTGTTGTAATTGGCGGTAAGAATTTTTTCGGTATCAGATTTTAATTTGTTGATGTACACAGAGCCAATCACCGATAGTAAAACGATCAGCACAAATAAAAGACCTACTCCGAGTGTGAGTTTTGTTTTTAATTTCATTGTGTTTTAAGATAAAATAATAATGTCGATTTGTCTTTCATTCAATCGGTTCATTAAGGTGTAAATCCAGCTATAGCCAAAAATTCTCTGCAAAATATGAGCATGAGGTTTTCCGATACAAACGGTTGTGATATTGTGTTCGATCACATAATCCAAAATTCCTTTATGGATGCTGTTTTCCTTCAATCGAATTACTTTTGCTCCCAATTCTTGTGCTAAATTAAAATTATTAATTAAGAAACGCTGTTTATTCAATGCAATTTTTTCAGGATTTTCAGATGGCTTCTGAATGTATAATATCGTCCACGGACTGTTGTAATAACTTGCTAATCTTGCTGTTTTTCGGATAATATTTTTCGCTATTTTTTCATTACTGCTTATACAGGCGAGAAATTTTACAGGTTTAAAATTTTCCGTTTTGATTTCTGTTTCAACTTTTCGTTCAACGTGAGTGGCGACTTCTTTTAAAGCCAGTTCACGAAGCTGTAAAATATGTCCGCTTTGGAAGAAATTATTTAAAGCAGTCTGAATTTTTTCCTTTTTGTAAATTTTACCTTCTTTCAATCGTGTTAAAAGTTCATCGGCGGTCAAATCAATATTCACCACTTCGTCGGCTAAAGCTAAAATTTTATCGGGAACTCGTTCTGTAACTTCAATTCCTGTTATTTTTTTGACTTCTTCATTTAAACTTTCAATATGCTGAATATTCATTGCACTGATGACATTGATTCCGTTATCCAGAATTTCCAGAACATCCTGCCATCGTTTTTTATTTTTTGAACCTTCGATGTTAGAATGCGCCAATTCATCCACGAGAACAACTTCGGGATGAATATTGATAATGGCTTGAAGATCCATTTCCTCCAGATTTTTACCTTTATAAAAAGAAGACCGTCTCGGAACTTCAGGAATTCCTTCAACCAGAGCTTCGGTTTCTTCTCTTTTATGGGTTTCAATGTAACCGATTTTTACGTCAATTCCATTTCGCAACAAAGCATGCGCTTCCTGAAGCATACGAAAAGTTTTTCCTACACCCGCACTCATTCCGATGTAAATTTTAAACTTTCCCTTCCGGGATTTTTGAATGAGTTCTAAAAAATGTTCTGCTTCTTTTTTTTCTTGGTTCATTTTTATTTTAAACGCAAAGAGCGCAAAGATTTTTTTGACAAATATGTTGTTTTTAGGTTTGAAGGCATTTTACTCAGTAAAGGCTAAAACGACATAGGAAACGAAAGCGTTAAGAAAATAAATGATGCGAACGTTAAGAAAATTCTACTGTTTGAGCGCGGGACAAAAATTTATTAATAAATCGGTGTTAAATCCGCGCGAGTTTTAGAATTTTTAGAGAGTATCATTTATTTTTAGACTTTCGTTTCCAAGTCTTGAACTTTTGTTTCTTTTGTTTTAAGACAAAAGAAAATGATCAATTTTTAATCAATTTATTATAATCTAAACATCACCGCCAAAGTCAATCTGCTGTCCGATTTTCTCAAATCCGGTCTCCAGGAATCAACAGGCGTGTCGATCCATCCATCGGGACTTGTAGTTCCTCCAGATCCTGCGAAATAAGGGATATTGCTTTTTCTGAATCCGTATTCCAATCTGAAAGTTACGAATTGATTGGGTATTAAATCAATAGTTGCAGTTCCTTGAAACATTTTTAATTTTTCACCTTTTGCTAAAGCATCATTAAAATCATTATTCGCAACCGGAGAAGGGGAGAAGGCAAGATAAGCTCCCGGATTTGAAACCGCATCTCCTCTCAATGTCAGAGCAATTTTGTTATGATGAAACCAAAGTCGGTTCGCAATGGAAGTTCCGATCATGTAATTGTCTTTTGCCTTCAAACCACCGCCATTTTGGAAACCATAATGGTTGTTGACGCTGAATGCTGCCTGCGACAATCCGTTACTTTCCTTATTATGGAAATATCTCGCAACAATGCTGTGGTCATGGTGAAAACGACGGACGTCAGGATTGTTTCTCGTGTCTTTTCCATTTAAATAAAAATTCGCAACCAATTGTAGATTTTCATTCGGGCGGTAATAATTAGAAACGCCCAATCCAAGGCCTTTATTCCATGAATTGTAGGTTTGCCATCCGTTCAACACCCAAAGTTCAACCTTATATTTTTTCGAAGGATAAGCCTGAACTCGCGCTCCCTGAAAATAGAAAGGGGTAAAATCGCAAGGCAAACTTCTCTGGTAATTCCAGTTTTCACCTAAAACATAGCTTTCCAAACCGATATAACTCATGAAAATTCCGGCTTCGACATTCAAACCATGCATCACGTTGAAATGATAACCTGCCGCAGCTTCTCTGATGTTTTTTAAATTATTTACACTGGTATTTTTACCGTGATTCACCGTTCCATCCAAATCCTGAACGATAGAACCCATCTGTCCGAACTGAAGCCACAAACGACCGATCATGTTTTTGTAATTCGTTTCTAATCCGATACTTGCCATGTTAATGGTGAATTCATTCGAACGTCCAATCGCGGAAGAAACTGTGTGTGTATTATCTTTTGGATTTCGGAAATCGTAGTTGTAATAGGCATCGACGTAAGTTACACCCGTTAAAATCGTTTCTCCGTCTTTATCTTTTAAGGTTAAAGGAAAGTCTGTCTGGCGATTTTGCCCATTAATCCACGTGAGATCGTATCCGTCAAAAGGAATTTTAGAATCATTTGTTTTTAAAGAATCTTTAGGTTGCAAGGAAACAGAATCTTGTTTCATTTCCTGAGCATTGATAGGATTTAAAGCAAATAATCCTAATAAACAAATAGCCTGAATAGTTGTTGATTTCATTATATAAATATTGATAACAGTGTTGTTTTGTGTAGTTAAATTTTAAAGCGTTATGCAATCGACTTAGGAGTTGGAGGCGTTAAGAAAATAAACGATGTGAACGTTAAGAAAATTCTACTGTTTGAGCGCGGGACAAAAAATTATTAATAAACGAAATGTTGAATCCGCGCGAGTTTTATAATTTTTAGAGAACAGAAATAATTTTTAGCCGACAAATCAAAGCCTTGAATTTTTGTTTCTTTTGTTTTAAGACAAAAGAAATTATCGAAGTTGATCCAAAGCAATATTCAATTTCAAGACATTCACTTTAGATGGCCCAAAAACAGAAGTTTCCGTTTGATTTTTAATTAAATTTTCCAATTTTTCAATAGGGATATTTCTCACTTTTGCAATTCTTTTTACTTGATACAAAGCTCCTTCCGGGGAAATATCAGGATCAAGACCGCTTCCGCTTGCAGTAACCAGTTCAACAGGAACTTGTATGTTTTGCATATCCGGATTTTGAATTCGTAAAGTGTCAATTCTCTTTTGAACGGTTTGCAAATATTCTTTGTTACTGGGACCTTTATTGCTTCCTGCGCTTCCTGCGGCATTATAATCCACTGCAGAAGGGCGACCGTGAAAATATTTTGGAGAAATAAAACTTTGCCCAATGTTAGCGTAAAACTTCTGTCCTTTATAATTGATAATTTCGGTATTTCCCTGTGTTGGTAAGACTTTAGAACCAGCGTAAACAATGCCTAAATAAATTCCGACAATAACGAGCATGACAAGCGTTAATCTTAATGCTGCTAGAATATGATTTTTCATTTTGAATTAAATTTTAAAAGAATAAACTGATAAATAAATCAATGAGTTTTATCCCAATGAATGGAACGATAATTCCTCCTAAACCATAGATCAAAAGGTTTCTTCGTAATAATGCACTCGCTCCGATCGGTTTGTAAGCAACGCCTTTCAAAGCCAATGGAATAAGGAAAGGAATAATAATCGCATTAAAAATAATGGCTGATAAAATTGCAGATTCCGGACTGTGAAGATTCATGATATTCAGCTTTTGAAGTGCGGGAATAAATGTGATAAACAATGCCGGAATTATGGCAAAATATTTAGCAACATCATTCGCAATACTAAAAGTTGTCAACGTTCCGCGAGTCATTAATAACTGTTTCCCGATTTCTACGATTTCAATTAATTTCGTCGGATCATTATCCAAATCCACCATATTTCCGGCTTCTTTGGCAGCCTGAGTTCCGCTGTTCATTGCAACGCCGACATCAGCTTGGGCTAGAGCAGGAGCATCATTCGTTCCGTCGCCCATCATCGCCACCAATTTTCCTTCCTGTTGCTCTTTTTTGATGTAATTCATTTTATCTTCAGGTTTGGCTTCGGCAATAAAATCATCTACACCTGCTTTTTCAGCGATAAATTTTGCAGTTAAAGGATTATCACCGGTTACCATCACGGTTTTCACTCCCATTTTTCTCAATCGTTGGAAACGCTCCTGAATTCCTGTTTTAATGATATCCTGAAGTTCAATTACTCCCCAAACTTTTTCATTTACGGAAACCACTAATGGAGTTCCGCCATTTTCAGAAATTTTAGTCGTGGCTTCCTGAGTTTCGGGAGGGAAAATATTTCCTGCTTTTTCTGTTAGCTTTTTAATCGTATCATACGCTCCTTTTCGGATTCTTGTGTTTTCAAAATCGATACCTGAAGTTCTGGTTTCAGCCGTAAAATCGATATAAACCGGATTGGGAACGAGTAAATCTTCGGATTTTAACTGACTTAATTCTATAATGGATTTTCCTTCCGGTGTTTCATCGGCAACAGAACTCAATGCCGAAGCTTTTATAAATTCATCAAGCTCAATTCCGTTGGAAGGATGAAATTGGGTTGCTTTACGATTTCCAATCGTAATAGTTCCTGTTTTATCAAGAAGTAAAACATCGATGTCTCCTGCTGTTTCAACAGCTTTTCCGCTTTTTGTAATGACATTTGCTCTTAACGCTCTGTCCATTCCTGCGATTCCGATTGCAGAAAGCAGACCGCCAATCGTTGTGGGAATCAAACAAACGAAAAGTGATATAAATGCCGCAATGGTGATTGGCGTCTGCGCAAAATCTGCAAAGGGTTTTAAAGTAACTGTAACGATTATGAATGTGAGGGTAAACCCTGCTAAAAGTATGGTTAATGCGATTTCGTTGGGTGTTTTTTGTCTTGAAGCGCCTTCTACAAGGGCAATCATTTTATCAAGGAAAGATTCTCCGGGTTTGGTGGTGACTTTCACTTTTATTCTGTCCGAAAGTAGTTTTGTACCGCCCGTGACGGAGCTTTTATCACCTCCTGCTTCACGAATGACGGGTGCGCTTTCTCC
>DKLU01000074.1:0-293 GCA_002455915.1 Chryseobacterium sp. UBA6632 | reverse complement strand
TAGCAGATTCGTCGATGGTTGCTAAACCTTCGATAATTTCTCCGTCCATCGGGATTTGGTCACCTGTTTGACAAAGAAAAATATCGCCCAGTTTCATGTCGGCAGATTTTTTTAAAACTGTTTCTACCTGAAATCCCTGTTTGTTGTCAACAACAACTTTTGCAGGCGTTTCTTCACGGGTTTTTCTCAGTGTGTCTGCTTGTGCTTTTCCTCTTGCTTCGGCGATGGCTTCGGCGAAATTGGCAAATAAAACGGTGAAAAATAAGATGATAAATACTAAAAAATTATAACTA
>DKLU01000420.1 GCA_002455915.1 Chryseobacterium sp. UBA6632 | reverse complement strand
CTCAACCGGGATCTGATATTGCCGGAGATTTTGTAGATACAGATTTCCCAATGTTCAGATTGGCAGAAGCTTACCTTACTTATGCAGAAGCTGTTCTACGTGGCGGTGGCGGGAGCAATGCAACTGCCGTTCAATATGTTAATTTGTTGAGAGAAAGAGCCTACGGAAATACTTCAGGAAATGTAACGTCTATTAATTTGAATTTTATTTTGGATGAAAGAGCACGTGAACTTTCTTGGGAAGCGGTAAGAAGAACAGACTTAATTAGATTTGATAAGTTTACATCAGGATCTTATCTGTGGCCATTTAAAGGTGGTGTAAAAGATGGGAAGGCTGTTGACAATTTTAGAAATCTTTATCCAATACCGGCGAGTGACTTAAATGCTAATCATAATCTGATTCAAAATCCTGGTTATTAATTCTAAAAGTATTCAAAATGAAACAAATTTTAAACATATTTGCTTTTGCACTTTTATCTTTCATGATTATTTCTTGTGAAAAAGATGAAGATCAGGCAGTTATTCATGAAACGACTCAAGGGAAGATTTCAACAGATAAAACTTCCATTGTTCTTGACAAAAATAATCCGGATGAAGCTGCACTTAGTGTAACTTGGACTAAATCTACCTTTGATTTATCTGTTGTTTCTACTCAACAGGTACAGTTTGGTATAAAAGGAAAATCTTTTGCAGGTGCTTCAAGTACAGATGCAGTGAATTCTCCGATTACTTTTACCCATAAACAGCTTAATGCTATTGCTTTAGGTTTGGGAGCAACACCTGATGTTCCTGTAGAAATAGAAGTGAGATTAAGAACAAAAGTAGGAGAAGGCGGGTTTTATTCAAATGTAATTACGATGAATATTACACCTTATTTCTTAGGTCCTGTTTACAATTATACCGATTTATATCTGATTGGTGATGCAACTGCAGCAGGATGGACGAATGAGGTTACAAATACTAAATTTCTTCCTTTACAGAAATCAGCTACGGCAGGCGCTTATTCGTATACCGGATATTTTGCTCAAGGTAATTTTAAAATAATTAAAACTCCTGGGAACTGGGATGTTCAATATGGTTTAGGTGGTTCTGCTGGAACTTTAAGTACAGATGGTGGATCAGGAAATATTAATGTAGCTACGGCAGGGTATTATAAACTGACCATCAATACAACTGCTCTAACGTATTCTTTAGTTCCTATAACGCCTCCTACAAGTGCTTTTACATCTATTTCTATGATAGGATCTGCATCTGGAGATTGGAATACAGATGTTGATTTACAAAAAAACACATTTGATCCGCACATTTGGGTGAAGAAAAATGTAGAGCTTAAAGCTGGGGAGTTTAAGTTTAGAGCAAACCACGATTGGGGAACTAACTGGGGAACGGCTCAGGAGTTTTTTGGAGTAGGTGATATTGGTGGAGGAAACATTCCTGTAAGTACACAATTCAATTATGATGTCTATTTTAATGATATCACAGGAGAATTTTCTTTTATTCCATTATTCTAAATCTCCTTAAAAAATTAACCTTAATTTAATCTGAACAACAGAGCAAAGTGCTGCTTTACAACAGCACTTTCTTTATTTTTAAAGTTTATATAAATAGTCATTATGAAGAAAATTACAGTTGGAGCATTTTTGCTCTCAATGATGTTTGCGGGTGTTAATGCACAGTCTTTAAAATCGCCTGACGGAAAATTCGAAATGGATTTCCAGTTGAAAGCAGGCGTTCCTTACTACAACCTTAAATACAACGGAAAAACAGTTGTTGAGGATTCTAAATTGGGATTACGATTATTTAAAGATACTTCTATAAAATTTGCCTCAGAAATCGCGAAGCCTGAAGATGCTAAATTCGATCTGAACAGCGGTTTCACAAAAACAGAAGAAAAAAGAGATTCTAAAAATGAAACCTGGCAACCGGTTTTAGGTGAAAAGAAAAACTATATCAACAATTACAACGAATTGGCAGTTACGCTGAATCAGGCAACTACTGAAAGAAGTATTGTTGTGAAATTCAGATTGTTCAATGATGGTTTAGGTTTCAGATATGAATTTCCTCAACAGAAAAATCTGAACTATTTCGTAATCAGAGAAGAGGATTCTGAATTCGACTTTCCAACAGATATGAAATCTTGGTGGATGGTTGCAGATTACGATTCTCAGGAATACCAGTATCAGGAAACAAAAGTTTCTGAAATTCCTGCAAGATGGCCAAAAGCGGCAGATGCCAATGCATCTCAGACATTGATCAAAAATGCAGTTCAGTCTCCTTTAATGCTTAAAAAAGAAGGTAAAGAACCTTTATACATCAACGTTGCGGAAGCGGCTGTTTTAGATTATCCGGCTTCTCACCTAGAAGTAGATGCTACGAATTTTAAGCTTAAAACTCACCTTACAGCCGACAGACAGGGAGCAAAAGGATATATTCAAACACCTTCTGTAACGCCGTGGAGAACGATTATCGTTTCGCCAAAAGCAGAAGATGTAATGGATTCTAAAATGATCTTCAACCTAAACGAGCCTACGAAATATACAGATACTTCTTACATTCACCCAACAAAATACATGGGTGTTTGGTGGGAAATGATCATCGGAAAATCTCAGTGGGCATACGGTCAGCCGGAATCTAACGTGCGTCTTGGCGTAACCGATTTCTCTAAATTAACGCCTAACGGAAAACACGCTGCCAACAATACAAAAGTTAAGGAATATATCGATTTCGCATCTGAAAACGGTTTTCAGGGATTATTGATTGAAGGCTGGAATGTTGGTTGGGAAGATTGGTTCGGTCACTCAAAAGAATATGTATTCGATTTTATCACGCCCTATCCTGATTTCGACATTAAAATGTTGAATGAATATGCACATTCAAAAGGAATTAAACTAATCATGCACCACGAAACTTCAGGCTCGGCGACGAATTATGAAAGATGGTCTGATAAAGCATTCCAGTTGATGAACAAATACGGTTATGATGCTGTAAAAACTGGTTATGTTGGAGACATCATTCCGAGAGGAGAGCACCATTATTCTCAATGGACGATCAATCACTTCTACAGAATTGCTGAGAAAGCCAATGAGTATAAAATTATGGTAAATTCTCACGAATCGGTACGTCCGACAGGAGAAAGCCGTACTTATCCAAATTATATTTCTGCGGAAGCCGCTCGTGGAACGGAATATGAAGCTTTTGGAGGAAACAATCCGGATCATCAGACGATTCTTCCGTTTACAAGATGGATGGGAGGTTCTATGGATTACACGCCGGGAATTTTCCAGACAAAACTGGATTATTATTTCCCTGGAGATACTCGTTTTGTGAAAACAACGCTGGCAAAGCAGTTGGCTCTTTATGTAACGATGTATATGCCGCTTCAGATGGCAGCTGATCTTCCTGAAAACTACAAAAAGCACATGGATGCTTTCCAATTTATCAAAGATGTGGCAGCAGATTGGGATGATACGAAGATTTTATCGGCAGAACCGGGAGATTATGTGGTAACAGCAAGAAAAGCAAAAGGTACCGATAATTGGTTTGTAGGAGGAATTACCGATGAAAACAAACGTGATTATAGCGTAGATTTCTCTTTCCTAGATAAAGGTCAGAAGTATGAAGCAACGATCTATGAAGATGGAAAAGATGCAGATTACATCAACAATCCTCAAAGCTATAATATCTACAAAAAGCAGATCACGAGTAAATCTAAGATCAACTTTAAAATGGTAAGAAGTGGAGGGTTTGCGATATCTATTAAGCCAGTA
>DKLU01000147.1 GCA_002455915.1 Chryseobacterium sp. UBA6632 | reverse complement strand
AAATAGCGAGTGCGGAGAGCGGGATTGCTCCTAAAAAAATAGAACCTTTCAATTCGCTTAAATTCATCGATCTGGAAATAAAAAGCGATTCACTAGTGAATCGCTTTTTATTTATATCGTCATGGAGAAAATCCTTGTTTCAGGTTTGTTTCTCATCATCCTTAAATCAAAAACCATGGCTACGTTTCTTGTAAACGCTCTTCCTTTTTCTGTAATTTTAATCTGATGACCGTTGATCTCCACCAATTCATCTTTTTCCATTTCCTGAAGCATTTCAAATGCATTTTCAAGCTCTGGGAAAGAATTTTCTATATCAAAAGTAGTTTCAAGCTGGCACATTAAATTTAAAATATGTCTTCGCACCGTTAAATCTTCATGATTCAGAATATGACCTTTCACCACCGGAACTTCACCTTCTTCTACCATTTTCTGATATTCCTCTACCGTTTTTACATTCTGGGCAAAAGCATACCATGAATCTGAAATCGCAGACATCCCCAAACCAACCATCAGTTGAGTGTTGCTGGAAGTATAACCCATGAAATTTCTGTGCAGTTTTTTCTGAATTAAAGATTGGTACAAATCATCATGTTCCAAAGAAAAATGATCCATTCCTACCTCAATATATCCCAGATCTTCCAATAATTTTTTACCATCTTCATACAAACGACGCTTTTCTTCACCACTCGGAAGATCATTTTCATCAAAACCTCTTTGTCCAACTCCTTTTACCCACGGAACGTGAGCGTAAGAATAAAATGCCAGACGATCCGGTTTCAATTCCATTGTTTTGCGAATGGTATATTCCATCGCTTCCCAAGTTTGATGCGGAAGTCCGAAAACTAGGTCATGGCTGATTCCTCTGTAACCAATCTCTTTTGCCCATTCTGTCACTCTTTGCACATTTTCAAAAGGCTGAATTCTGTTGATTGCCTTCTGAACTTTTGGATCATAATCCTGAACTCCAAAACTTACTCTTCTGAAACCAAGATCGTACAAAGTCTGAAGATGCTCTTTTGTTGTATTGTTTGGGTGACCTTCAAAAGAAAATTCCGGATGTTCGGCAATCTCAACTGTTTCAAAAATACCTGAAAGCATTTTTTTAAGATTTTCAGGAGAGAAAAACGTAGGGGTTCCACCTCCCAAATGCAGTTCTTTCAACTTCGGTTTTTCATCAAAAAGCTGAAGATACAATTGCCATTCTTTTAAAACACTCTCCAGATAAGGTGTTTCTACGCTATGTTGTTTTGTAATACGCTTGTGACAGGCACAAAATGTACACAACGCTTCACAGAAAGGTAAGTGAATATAAATAGAAATTCCTTCTTCTGCATTACTTTCATTAAAAGACCTGATCACGCTTTCTTTCCATCTTTCAGGAGAAAAACTACTTTCGTCCCAGTAAGGAACGGTAGGATAAGACGTGTAACGAGGTCCCGGAATATTATATTTATCGATTAAAGAATTCATTAAAATTTTAAATTTTCTGGGAAATCCTAAAGTGAATTTCACAATGCAAAATTAACTATAACTTACCAATTTTAAATCATGAAATATATTAGGCTTTATCTATCATGTTTATTTTATAATCAATCTAAATACTTCTTCCGCAAAATTTTTGCCCAAATCAATATATCCGGCGCTATTATAATGCCAGGGATCGTTTCCGTAATTGTATTTCTTTGTAGAACGGACGATAGCCGCTTTTTTATCATTTTTAACAAATTTTTCCTGAGCATATTGCACCAACTCTCCCATCGGCCACACTTTTCCGGCTTCATTTTTCCCTGAATCTGAAATTTTTCCGATCACCACAGGCAAATCATCGGTAAGCAAAGTAGCCCTCATCTGATTCATCAACACTTTTACATGATTGTAATAACGATTTGCAATTTCTTCATTATAGCTTGCATCGCCTTCTCCCTGCATCCAAAGAATTCCGGACGGAATAATCTCATCTTTTTGGCCATTTCCATCAATATCTGTTTCAGCTAAGGCATTTTTTACGGTTTTTAAAAAGTTATCATATTGATTGATTCCATTCTTTCCATTAAAATCAGCATCCCAGCAACCAAAACCTGCGGCTGCCAAACTATCAATGGAAGTGCCTTCTCGGGCATATTTTATCAAGGCAATTTTATCATTGGGAAAAAGCTCTTTCATTCTTTTGGCAAAAGATAATTCTAACCCAAATCTATCGGAAAGCGTGTTTATTTTTCCATCAGATTTAAAACCCGTTCCGTTTCCAGGTTTTAAAACGTCCCATTTTCCGACTCCGCCATTCGTTTCTCCGTCAGGAACTGAGTTTCCCTGAAAAATATAAACATCTTTAAAAGTTTTTAAATCATTCGGAAGGTCTTTATTATAGCCAAAACCATTCATATTGGATTGTCCAGCCAAAATAAAAACCCGAACTTTTTGAGTATAAAATAAAGCAGGAAGTAATAAAAGGAAGAATATTTTTAAGTTTTTCATGGGGAAAATTTAGTGAAAATTAATTTAAGGAGAATCTTTATTTCTTGAATATTAAACAAGAATTCCGTCAGTTCGGGTAGCGCAGCGTATCGAGAACTTTATAGTGAAAGGATTTTTATTTAATCATAAGGTTCTCTATACATTTTTCTTCGCTTCGCTGCGAAAAACACTCGAACTGACGGAACGCATATTTAAATTCAGACAAAAATTTAAAACTTCAATTTCAAAACAACAATTCTATCTTTTCCTGCAACCACAACTGTGTTTTCATCAACCCATTCGCATGTAAAAAGACTCTTTTCTTCGGATATTTTTGTCCAAGTCTTTCCGTAGTCGTTGGAAAATTCAATATTTTTCGATCCAACCGCAATTATATCCTTTCCTTTACTATTAGGTCTTATTTTTACGCAAGATTTATAACCTCCATTCTTACCGGAAGCCTGGATTTCCCAATTCTTACCTCCATTATTAGTGGTAGCAATATTGTTTTCGTTATCTTCAGGATTCATATAATTTCCGCCTACTGCAACACCAAAATTTTCATCTAAAAAATCAATTGAAAAAATCCCGGTAGAATAGCCGGTTTCCAATCCAGTATAAAACTGCTCAATAATATTGTCTTTTATATTTAATCTTAAGATTTTCCATGAGGTAGCAACCCAAATCCAATTGTCAAAAGCACTAATATTGGTATTGCTTCCCGCAAAAGCACCTTCTCCTTTTCTCAGTAAAAGTTTATCGTATAATTCAGAATTAAAGTGCTTTTTGTTGTAATCGAATTTAATAAATTTAAGTTTAAGATTATTATCAGGATCACTGTAGGTATAGAATTTTTGTTTGTGAGAGATTAACGCATCATAAAAAGCAGTTTTTGCTGTATCTTTAAATATAACTTTGGATTTTAAGCTCTTTTTATCAATCTTAAAAAATTCTGCAGGACTTTCTACATTAATGGTGTAAAAGTTTTTTTTATCCTGAGCCAACGTTCGGAATTGAAGTTTTTTTTGTGAAAGTTCAACCTGTTTTTGATTACTAGGATTTTTTAAATCCACAAAACCAAATTTAGAATCTGTTCCACTGTACCAAACCTTATTGTCATATAATTCAATAGCACGAATGCTTATTTTATCATTAAAAATAGTGGTAAAACTTTCTATTTTCTGGGAAAAGGCAAGCGTTCCCGTACAAGCCAATAAAACTAAAAGTAATTTTTTCATAGATAGCAAAAATAAAAAAACCCGCCGAAGCGGGTTGATATATTAATCATTATTCTGATATTTTTCAGGATTGTTTAGCTTACTGTGTGATTTTCCATAAATGAAATACACCAGTCCTCCAAGGAATAACCAACATGCAGAAAGCTCTAATGCGTGAGCGCTTAGGTTGAAAATCAAATATACATTAATGATTACACCCAATGCCACTACGATTTTGTAAGCAGGCACTTTGAATGGTCTAGCAAGATCCGGCTGTCTTTTTCTCATTACCCAAACCGCGATACAAACCAATGTAAAGGCAAATAAAGTTCCGAAACTCGTCATATCCGCCAATGTAGAAATTGGTGTAAATGCTGCTATAAATGCCACCACAACTCCTAATAAAATAATTCCTTTGTAAGGTGTTCTTGTTGTTGGGTGAAGTTCTCCAAAGAATTTAGGAATCAAACCGTCTTTTGCCATTCCGATGAAAATTCTTGATTGCCCCATCATCATGACCATTACTACAGAAATCAAACCTACTGTTGCAGCAATGGTTACAATATTACTAGCCCAGTGTTTTCCTGCAATTTCAAAAGCATACGCCACAGGTGCTTTAATCGCATCTGGGAATTTACCTTCAGGATTAAAGTCTGTATAATGCATCATTCCTGTTAAAACAAGAGATACACAAATATATAAAGCTGTACAGATCAACAATGATGTGATGATCGCAAAAGGAACATCTTTCTTAGGATTAATCGCTTCGCCTGCCTGTGTAGAAACGGCATCAAAACCAATATAAGCAAAGAAAATTGCCGCAGCTCCTGAAATAATTCCTTTAATTCCATACGCAGAAACCATCTCTCCTTCGGAGTTTTTAATTAAAGTTTCATCAGGAATAAATGGCTTCCAGTTTTTTACACCTTCTGCCGCAGTGTACATTTCAGGACTTGAAAATATGATATAACCACCAGCAATCACAACAAATATAACTGCCGTAGTTTTTAGCAATACAATTAAATTATTAGCTCCTGCAGCTTCTTTAGTTCCTTTTACCAATAATGCAGTAATTAAAAGAACAAGAATGAAAGCTGGTAAATTCATAGAAAAACCTTCTCCTGTATAACTTGCCGGATCGGAAGTAAGATACGACGGGAGATAAACCCCGAAAATCTTGAGAAATTTGTTAAAATATCCCGACCAGCTCACGGAAACCGCCATACTGGCCATGGCATACTCTAAGATGAGACACCAACCCATTGCCCATGCAAAAATTTCTCCTACTGTTCCGTAAGCGTATGCGTAAGCAGAACCTTCTACCGGAATGATAGAAGCAAACTCCGCATAACATAACGCAGCAAAAACACAGGCAATACCTGCCACAATAAAAGAGATCGCCAATGCCGGCCCTGCGTGATAATAAGCTCCGGTACCTGTAAGTACAAAAATTCCTCCACCAATAATCGCTCCTACTCCAATTGCCGTTAAGCTCCATTTACCAAGGACTTTTTTCAGCTCGCTCTTTTTCATATCTGCCTCATAGGCACTTAGCGGCTTCTTAACCCAAATTTTAGACATGTTTTTTTATTTATTAAAGATTTACGAAAATATAAAAATTTTAGAAATCATATTGTTTATTGACAAACTTTCGTCATTTAATTTAAATACAAATGGTTAAAAATCTGACTTACACATTATTTAAATCATTTTAAAATATGCGATTTTTTGCGTATTTTTGAACCCATGAATTTATACGATCTTTTCGTAAAACCCTACGAAGACTACAATTCTCTGGAGATTTCCTTGGAAGCATCTGCTGCTTTTTTCGGAATTCTGAGCGTATATTATTCAATTAAAAAAAATATCTGGGTTTACCCTACCGGGATCATTTCTACTCTACTTTATGTTTACATTCTTTTCAATTTTGGATTGCTTGGCGATTGTATGATTAATGTCTATTATACTGTCATCAGCATCTATGGCTGGGTTTTATGGTCTAAAAATTCTGTAGATAATATTCATGTAGATGTAAAATGGGCAGAAAAAAAAGAATGGGTATATGGGATTTTACTTTTCATCATAAGTTTAATCTTAGTAACAGTAGTATATTATTTTAAACCATATATTGACAATCGATTTTCAATGAAGGAGGTAAATCTTGGTCTTTATCATTTAGATCGGGCCAACTGGCTGGATGTAATCACCACTTCCACTTTTTTACTCGGCATGTGGCTAATGGCGAAAAGACGCATTGATAGTTGGATTTTCTGGATCATCGGAGATATTATCTGTATTCCGATGATGATTTATAAAGGTCTCGGGATCACTTCGGTTCAATATTTGGTATTTACTATAATGGCGATCTCAGGATACGCTAATTGGGAAAAAAGTTTTAAAGCAAAAAAAGTACAATAAAGTCATGAAAAATTTATTAAAAATAGCATTAAGTATATTCACTATCGCTAGTTTATCATCTTGTATCGCGTATTCTGACGGATATGCAAACACTGGCGGATATGGTGATCCTTATTATAACGACGGATATTATTATGCACCATCCGGATATTACGGAAACGGTGGATATTGGGGTAACGATGGATATTATTACAGAAACGACGTAAATTATTATTACGACAACGGTGTACCTTATTATTACTACAATTATAATAATTCAAGAAGAAAAGTATATGTAGAAAGAAGATCTACAGGGCAGGGACAGAATACGTACCAAGGAAGTTTCGGAAATTCAAATAACAATAATAGCGGAAGAAATAATTCTGGAGGTTTCAGAAATTCTAACTCTCAGGGAAATAACAACAGCGGCGGTTTCAGAAACTCAAATTCAAACTCGAATAATAGCGGATTTAGAAACCAACAGCAAAATAACAACCAGAGACAAAACAACAGCGGATTCAGAAATCAGCAGCAAAATACTCCGCAACCACAACAAAATAACAATAGTGGTTTCAGAAATACGAGTCCGCAGCCGCAGCAGAATAATTCTAACTCAGGAGGTTTTAGAAACAGTTCGCCAACAACACAGCAGAACAGCTCTTCTTCCTCATCAGGAACAGGTGGTTTCAGAAGATAATATAATCATTCTAAATAAGAAAACGAGCAGCTAACACTGTTCGTTTTTGTTTTTATTTAGTAATTTTGTAAGTTAATTTTTTAGTCAAATTAGAGAAAAAAATATATGGAATTTTATAAATATCAAGGTACAGGAAACGATTTTGTAATGATAGATAATCGTTCCGGAGAATGGAATGACCTATCCATCGAAAATATTCAAAAACTTTGCGACCGACGTTTCGGAATTGGCGCAGACGGACTTATCAAGATCAATCATGCAGAAGGTTATGATTTTGAGGTTGATTATTATAATTCTGACGGTTCTAAAAGTTTCTGCGGAAACGGAGCGCGTTGTTCAGTGGCTTTCGCTTTTTTCTTAGATATTTTTGAAGGTAAATGTAAATTTATCGCCATCGACGGAGAACATGACGCAGAAATCCACAACGGAATCATTAAACTTAAAATGGGTGACGTAAATGCTATTTTAAATGATGGTGAAGATAAAGTAATGGATACAGGCTCGCCGCATTATGTAAAATATGTTGAAGATATCGTAAACTACAACGTTTTTGCACACGGAAACGGCATCAGAAATTCTGAAAATTATAAAGAAAAAGGCATCAACGTGAATTTTGTTGAAAAAATTTCTGATGAAGAGATTTTCGTAAGAACCTATGAACGAGGCGTTGAAGACGAAACATACAGCTGCGGAACAGGAGTTACAGCTTCGGCTTTAACTTTTCTGCAAAATAACAATCTAATCTCTGTAAAAGTTAAAACGCTGGGCGGAAACTTAAAAGTGTATGCCGAAAAAAATGGAGACAACTTCCAGAATATTTGGCTTGAAGGTCCGGCGAAGCAAGTTTTTAGAGGAAAGGTAGACCTTTTGTAAAAATTTAGTAAACTTTTAATCAACATTATGAAAAAAGCAATTCTCATCATCATTTTACTCGTTTTTGTAGTAGGAGGATTTTTTGGTTTGAGATTTTATAATAAATATTACGGCAACAACGTAGAAAATGACGGCTATGTTTTGATTCCGCATCAAGCGAATTTTAAACAAATTTTAGACTCTGTCGGAAAATATGTGAAAGATAAAGAATCTTTCGAAACGGTTGCTAAAATGAAAGATCTTGAACAGAATTTCAAACCGGGGCGTTATCATTTTCAAAAAGGATTGGGAAATACCAATTTGGTGAATATGATTAAAGCCGGGAACCAAAGCGAGAATAGCTTTAGAATTGGTGATTTTGGAGACATTTATCAGATGGTTGGTAAAGTCACTAAAAAAACAGAGCTGGATTCTTTAAAATTTGTGGATAATCTGAACAGTATTGCTGCCGAAAAAGGATATAAAAGTGCTGAAGATCTAAAAAAATATTTCTTCATAGATACCTATAACTTTTTCTGGACGGTAACGCCGAAAGAGTTTTTCAAGAAATTCGAAGATCAATATAATGATTTTTGGAATAGCGAAAGGAAAGCAAAAGAGCAACAATCGGGATTAACGAGAGATCAAATCTACGCGTTAGCTTCTATTGTTTACAAAGAATCTGGAGGGAAAAAAGATGAAATGAGAACCATTGCAGGATTGTATCTGAACCGTTACAGAAAAGGAATGAAACTTCAATCTGACCCAACGGTAATTTATGCCATCAATCAGCAAACCAATTTTAAAGAATCTATAAAAAGGGTTTTTTATAAGCATTTATCTACTCCGTCGCCTTACAATACGTATGCAAACAAAGGAATTCCTCCGGGACCGATTTGTATCGTTGATAAAAACTCTGTAGATGCGGTGTTGAACGCGGAAAGCAATAATTACATCTTTATGTGTGCTGATCCTGCAAGATTCGGTTATCACAAATTTACAGCGAGTGCTGAGCAACATGCAATTAATGCAAAAGCTTATCAGGACTGGCTGAATTCAAAAAATATCAAATAGAAGAAAAAATTAACTTTAATTTAACAATATAACAATTAACATTTAGTCTTAAAAGACGACATATACATTACAAATACATAAAC
>DKLU01000234.1 GCA_002455915.1 Chryseobacterium sp. UBA6632 | reverse complement strand
TCTCTTTGCAGACTTTTGAACTCCTTTAAATAAATCCAATAAGATCTTTTGCTTCTTTTGCGGTTAAATTTAAAATTAGTTTAAACAAACTTATTGTTATAGAATCATAGAAATAGGCTTTTGCCTAAATCTAAATGACTTTTAATCATTCAACATTCCCAATTCTCCGAAATGTTTTTTAAACTTCTGGATTTTAGGTCCTACCACCGCGCTGCAATAAGGCTGAGTCGGGTTTTCATTATAATATCCCTGGTGATACTGTTCAGCTGGCCAGAATTTTTCAAATTTGGTTAATTCTGTCACATACGTTCCTGCCCATCTTCCTGATTCCTGAGATGTTTTGATGGCTTGTTCTGCTTTAGCTTTTTCAGCATCATCTTTATAATAAATTACCGAACGGTATTGGGTTCCGATATCATTTCCCTGTCTGTTTAATTGAGTAGGGTCATGAAGGAAGAAGAAAACATCCATCAACTGTTCGTAAGAGATGATTGCGGGATCATACGTAATCTGAACCACTTCTGCGTGCCCTGTTTCTCCTGTGCAAACTTCCTGATAAGTCGGGTTGTCTTTATGCCCTCCGGAATATCCTGAGATTGCAGATTCTACCCCTTTCAGCATATTAAAGCAGCTTTCCACACACCAGAAACATCCGCCACCGAAAGTAATTTGCTCTAAGTTATTTTTATCCATTGTAAGGTTGATTATTTTTTGTCAATATTCTTCTTTTTCCGGTTTCTAAATTTAGCCTTCGTCACTTTGAGTAGATTTTTAAGAAAATCGTATCGAGAAGTTTTCGATTGATAAACAGTCATTTATTCACTGGTTCTCGATACATTTCTCTTCGCTCTGCTTCGAGAAACACTCGAACTGATGATAACCGAAAAAAGACGATCAAAAGTATGAAAAAGTTTTTCATTCGAGCACAATTTTAATTCTCTAAACGTAAATGATAATGATAGATGAGACAAATTTATTTTAAACACAAAAATGAACCTTAAAAATCTGTTTTATTTGCCAAATCTGCGAGAGGCTTTATTGAGATCCTTCGACTGCTTCGCGCTCAGGATGACAACGCTAAAAATTAACCGTTAAAATAAAACCGTTAGTATTAGCTCTCTTGCCGAAGCATCGAATACAATTACATCAGTGTAATCTGCCAAATCAGCGAGAGGATACCAATAAAGTATAAAGATCAACAAGAAATCAGAAATAAAAAAAGCATCCTAAAAAGGATGCTTGATATTATTTAAACTAGCTTTCGGTTATTTTTCCCAAACCAAAGCACTTGCTCCTAAAATAGCAGCATCTGCTTCGTCCAGTTCACTGAAAACCAATTTTACTTTATTTCTGAAAATCGGAAGAAGGTTTCTTTCCATGTGAAGTTTTGCAGGCTTTAAAATAAAGTCTCCCGCCTTAATAACTCCTCCAAATAAAAGAATTGCTTCCGGTGAAGAGAACATTACGAAATTCGCCAATGCTTCACCTAGTTTCTGACCTGTATATCTGAATACTTCAATGGCAATAGAATCTCCTTTTAAAGCACATTCGTGAACTGTTTTAGAGTTAATGGCTTCTTCAGGATACTGGCTCAGCATAGATTCCGGGAATTCTGCTCTCATTTTCTTTGCAGTGATGGCAATTCCTGTGGCTGATGCATACGCTTCAAGACTTCCTTCAGAGCCTGTGCTCCAGTGCTTTCTTCCGCCAGGTTTTACGATGGTATGACCTAATTCTCCGGCAAAACCGTCGTGTCCGTAGATTAATTTTCCTCCCGATACAATTCCGCTTCCTACGCCTGTTCCCAAAGTAATCATGATGAAATCTTTCATACCTCTTGCTGCTCCGAAAAGCATTTCTCCAATCGCTGCTGCATTCGCATCATTGGTGATGGTACAAGGCAAATTGAATTTATTTTTCATCAATTCCCCAAAAGGAATAATTCCCTTCCAAGGTAAATTAGGAGCCTGCTCAATAGTTCCTGTGTAATAGTTTCCGTTGGGAGCCCCTACGCCTATTCCGTCAAAATTATCTTCAGTACCAAATTTTTCAATCAGGGGATGTACGGCTTCATACAGGGCATCGATAAAATCTTCTACCTTATCATAAGCATCTGTACGCAGATTGCCCTTCTCAAGAACTTCACCTCTATGGTTTACCACCCCAAATTTTGTATTCGTTCCGCCGATATCAATTCCAAGGGCTACATGTTTTGATAAATCTATTAATGACATTGTCTATTGTTAAATTCTAAAGGGATAAAATTATAAAAAAGATTGTATTAATAGCTTATTCTTAAACATTTATTTAAAAAAATATTTTATGCCTTTTTTGGAGTTTTCTTTTTTCTTCTTCCCCACCAGATCAGGAATCCCGTTACTGGTAATGAGGCACATATAAGGCTTACGAGAAAAGCGATGATTTTGGTAGGAAGTCCTAAAATAGAACCAACATGGATATCATAATTTGCCCCCACAGTTTTTTCACCGAAATTTTTGTCTTTCATGTCGTGCGTATGAAGCAATTCTCCTGAGTTTTCATCAAAGATTAAACTGCTGCTTTTATGATAAGAATAGGATAAATGTTTCACATATACTTCAAAATTCGGATGCTCATGATCGTCCATGTGCTCGTGGCCAAGGTCTATTGAAAATCCGTAAGAATCCGGATATTTTGCTTTTACGGTATTGCTGATTTTGTCTAAAGTGCCTTCGGTTCTTAATTCGATAGGCGCTTTTGTTTTGATGGCTGAAAAGTCAGGATACGCTGTTTCTCCGCCCGAAAAAACAAAGTAAATGGCTGCCTGAACTACGAAGAACGCATAAAACAGACCTGTAATTGCAAAAATTAAAGCGAAAATGGAAGAGTAGAAGCCTAAGACATTATGAAGGTCATAGTTTTTTCTTTTCCAGCTTTTTACGTTTTTCCATTTGAAAGAGAAACGCTGTTTTCTTGCCGCCTTATTTTTGGGCCACCAAAGGATAATCCCTGAGATAAGCATAATTACGAAGATCAGCACCGGAATTCCGGTAAGATAGGTTCCCCAAGATTGTTTTAGCAAATAGCTCCAGTGGATCATCTTTACAATCTGGAAGAAGCCATTCTTCTCATCATAGGTTCTCAGTACTTTTCCGTTGTAAGGGTTTACATAGGCTGCTTTATAAATAGGAAACTCTGTAAAGTAATTCCAGCCGCTGGGATCGTGTTCGTACCAATAAAATAGATAAGACATCTTTTTATCAATCGGAATATTTACCCAATGGATAGGATATTTTTCTTTTACCTGCTCATCTACCGCCTTTTCCAATACACGAATCGGAAGAACCTGCTTCTGATCGATATTGGCTTCGTTATGGTAAATGACATCTTTTCGGGTAACATTTTCTATCTCATCTTTAAAAACGTACAGTGCTCCGGTAATGGAGATGATGAAAATTAAAAATCCGACGCCTAAACCTAACCACAAATGCAGTTTTCCCGTCCATTTTTTGAAAACGCTGGGCTTTTTCTTATGATGATGCTTTTTCTTCATTGTTTCCTTAAGTTGCGCAAAGATAAGTTTTTAATTTTATTTAGAATATTTATAAATTGTTAAGGGGTACTTTTCATTTTTCAACCATTTTTTGTGTTATTGGGAATGTTTTAAATGAAAAGACAACTTCCCTAGCCGCGATGTTCTAT
>DKLU01000207.1 GCA_002455915.1 Chryseobacterium sp. UBA6632 | reverse complement strand
TGTCATTCCGTAGGAATCTCTGTAAGAATTTTAAAATATATTGTTTAGATTCCACGCTACACTGCGTTTCGCTCTGAATGACAAACTGGATGGTAAGTTTAATTTTGGTTTAAAAACAAAAAAATGCAGTCCCGAAAGACCGCATTCTATTAACAATATAATTAAATTTACTACTTCCAACCGCCTCCTAACGCTCGATATAAGTCTACAATACTGCTCAATCGCTGTCTTTTTACGGAAGCCAAATTAAGTTCTGCCTGTAGAGAATTTCCCTGAGCTGTTATTACTTCTAAATAGTTTGCCATTCCGCCTTTGTAAAGCATTTCGGCACTTTTAATTCCGTCTTTTAACGTTGCCACCTGTTCGGTTGCTTTTTGTTCCTGAACTTTTAAACTTTCGTTAGAAACCAAAGCATCAGAAACTTCACCCACCGCATTTAAAACAGATTGACGGAACGCCAATACATTTTTCTCTCTCTGGATTTTAGCAACATTTAAATCTGTTTTCAATTGTCTTTTCTGAAAAATAGGTTGAGTAATTCCACCTAAAACAGAACCGAACAATGATGCTGGAATTGAAAACCAATTGTCCACTTTAAATGAATTCACTCCTCCGTTTGCCGTAATTTTCAATGAAGGATACATATTTGCCTGAGCAATTCCCACTATTGAATTTGATTCCAACAACACCAATTCCTGTTGACGAACATCCGGACGACGGCTTACCATCGCTGCAGGAAGTCCTGCAGAGATATCCTGTGGCAAAGACGTATCAGCCATTTCAATGGTTCTTGTGATTTTGTTCGGATTTTCACCAATCAAAATACTTAAAGCATTTTCCTGAATCGCGATATTTTGCTCCAACTGCGTAATCAACAATTCTGTGGATTGTTTTTGAGCCGTTGCCTGCTGAACTCCTAAAGACGTTGTATCACCACTTTTCCATAATTTTTCTGTCAAAGAAAGGGTGTTGGTGCTTAATTCTAAATTAGATTTTGCAATCTGCAATTGTTTATCAAGCATCAATAAATTATAATATCCCTGAGCAATTGCCGCAACTACTTGGGTCTGAATCGCTTTTGTCGCTTCATAAGTTTGCAGATACTGCATTTTTGAAACTTCCTGCTGATTTTTAATTTTACCCCAAATATCGGCTTCCCAAGACAAATTAAACGCTGCATTGTAATCTTCTACATAGCTTTTTCCTAAAAACAGGTTCAGGCTTTGTCCGTTCATACTGTTTTTTGAAGGCTTTGAAATCTGTGCCGTAACTCCAAAACCAACATCGGGATACTGAAGATATTTTGCTTGTTTTAGTTTTTCCTGTGATGAAGCAACTTGTTTTAAAGCAATCTGTAAATCGTAGTTGTTTTTAATTCCTTTTTCAATCAATGTTTGTAACATCGGATCGCTGAAAAATTGTTTCCATTCTAAGTTCGCAACGCTTGCTGTATCGGCTGTTGCTGTATATTTAAACGTTTCGGGAAGATCAACTTCAGGTTCACTTAATGCCAGTTTGGGCACACAGGAAACCGAACCTATAGCGATTCCGAAAGCGATGATTATATTTTTTACTCTTTTCATAATTTAATTTTTAATTGAATATAAAACTTTGAGAGGTTTTGTTTGGGCAAAGTTGTCTTTAGTAGGAGAAAATGCTTTGCTTTTTTATGATATTAGTTTGAATAGTTTCTTCTCTATTTTTTTAATTTGAACCATTAAGAATATTTAAGGAGTTAAGTTTAATTAAGAAAAATCAAATTGATTTTTAATAAACGAAGCTGAACTTAATATTCTAAACTTCTTAATTAAAATCTTAATGGTTCAAAATGTATTTAAAAATTCTCAAAGTTTTGTCAATCATTATATTAATGAGCCGGAGTTAAAAGATCTTCCTCCAATTTTTGTCTTTGAAGTCTTTTCTTTTTTCTGCTAGGCATTTTTTCATGTAAATACTGGAAGATCACAAACATTACAGGGATAATGAATACTCCGAATACCACTCCGGTAAACATTCCTCCAACGGTACTGATACCGATAGAATGATTCCCTTTTGCAGCCGCTCCTTGTGACCAAACTAATGGTAACATACCCACGATGAAGGCAAATGAAGTCATCAGAATTGGTCTTAAACGTAATCTTGACGCCTGAAGTGCTGCTTCAAGTAAACTTCTTCCTGCATTTCTTCGCTGAACGGCAAATTCCACAATAAGAATCGCATTCTTGGCTAATAATCCGACGAGCATGATCAAACCAACCTGAACGTAAATATTATTGTCAATTCCGGCTAATCCTGTGAAAGCAAATACTCCGAAAATCCCTGTTGGAATCGTTAAAATAACCGCAAACGGAAGGATATAGCTTTCATACTGTGCTGCCAATAAGAAATAAACAAACAAAATACTCAATGCGAAGATGAAGGTGGTTTGTCCACTTGTTTTGATTTCTTCACGCGTAATTCCTGTCCATTCATATCCAAAACCTCTCGGTAGTGATTTTTGCGCAGTTTCTTCAACCGCTTTAATCGCGTCTCCGGTACTGTAACCAGGTTTTGGTGTTCCGTTGATCGTAACGGCGTTGAATAAGTTATTTCTTGTTACCGTTTCAGGTCCGAAAGTTCTTTTCAATGTTACCAATGTTTTTACAGGAACCATTTCGCCTGATTTATTTTTAACATAAATTCCTTCCAAAGAATTCGCATCCGTACGATAAGGAATATCCGCCTGAGCCATTACTCTGTAATATTTCCCGAATCTGTTGAAATCTGAAACGAAGCTACTTCCGTAATAAATCTGCATCGTTTGCATCAATTCAGTAATAGAAACGCCTAACTGATTCGCTTTATCTGAATCTACATCAATCGTAAACTGAGGGTTTCCAGCGGCATATGTTGTAAATGCAAATGCAATTTCTGGGCGTTTCATCAATTCTCCGATGAAGGCCTGAGTGGTTGTTCCCAATTGTTCAAAAGTACCGTTGATTTTATCCTGAAGCATAAATTCAAACCCAGAAACGTTACCAAATCCCTGAACTGTAGGGAAGTTGAAGAAGAACGCGTTGGCATCTTTTACCTGCGCGACTTTTCCGGTTAATGAAGCTGCAATCTGGTCGGGATCTTTCATCTCGCCGCGTTGGTCATAATCTTTCAGTTTAATAAAACCGGCAGCGTATGGCGAAGCATTGGAGTTGCTGATGAAGTTCATTCCATCGGCTACCCAAAGGTGATTTTTAGCTTTTTCGCCGTTAATAATCTTGTCGATTTGCTCTGTTGCTTTGTTGGTTCTGTCTAATGAACTTCCCGGAGGAGTATTCACGGCATATAAAACGAATCCCTGATCTTCAGTCGGAATAAACCCTGAAGGTGCTTTGTTGATTAAGAAAACACTTCCGGCAATCAGAAGAGCTAGACCTCCGATGGCTACCCATTTATTTTTAATTAAAAATTTAAGGCTGTAGATGTATTTTCTTGTCATGTTATCAAAACTGGCGTTGAAAGCATTGAAAAATCTTGCTCCAAACCCTGTTTTTTTACCATGTTCACCGTGTTCTCCCTGAGGATCGTTCAGGAACATTGCACATAAAGCCGGACTTAATGTTAATGCGTTAACTGCAGAAATCATAATCGCAATTGCCAACGTGAAGGCAAACTGTCTGTAGAAAACTCCCGCAGGACCTTGCATAAAGCCAACCGGAATAAATACGGCACACATCACCAATGTAATGGAAATAATCGCTCCTGAGATTTCACTCATGGAACTCATTGTTGCATGTTCTACAGGCATTCCTGTTCTTTCCATTTTGGAGTGAACGGCTTCTACCACCACAATGGCATCATCTACCACAATACCGATGGCGAGTACCAATGCGAACAATGTCAGCATATTAATACTGAATCCAAACAGTTGAAGGAAGAAGAAAGTTCCCACAATAGCCACCGGAACCGCAATCGCTGGAATTAATGTAGATCTGAAATCCTGAAGGAAAATATATACTACAATAAATACCAGGATAAACGCAATCACCAATGTTTCCACAACCTGATGGATTGAAGCATCCAAGAAATCTTTAGAATTATACATAATGATCGGTTCAACTCCTTTCGGAAGGGTTGTTTTCATCTGATCAACCTGTTTTTCAATCTCTGTTAAGATTTCGTTGGCGTTTGATCCTGCTGTTTGAAGGATGGCAAATCCGGCAACCGGTTTTCCATCAACTCTGTTTGCAGCGGTGTAAGTATAAGATCCGAATTCTACTCTTGCAACGTCTTTCAGTCTTAAGAAAGAACCGTCGCTGTTTGCTTTGATAGCAATATTTTCGTAGTCTTCGTTTTTATTTAATTTACCTTTATATTTTAAGATATATTCGTAAGTTTCCTTGCTTCCTTGTCCCAAACGACCGGGAGCTGCTTCTAAGTTATGATCTTTAACGGCATTCAAAACTTCCTGTGGAGAAAGTCCGTTGGCGGCTAATCTGTCTGGTTTCAGCCAAAGTCTCATGGAATAATCTCTCGTTCCGAAAACCTGTGCCTGAGCAACCCCAGGTATACGCTGAATTTGTGGAATTACATTAATCTTCAAATAATTCTGAAGGAAAAGTTCGTCATATTGTTTTGGATCATCACTTGATAATCCCATAAACATGATCATACTGTTCTGAACTTTCTGTGTAGAAATTCCCGCCTGCACAACCTCTTGCGGAAGCTGGCTCATCGCTTTCGATACACGGTTTTGTACGTTTACAGCTGCGTTATCTGCATCAGCACCTTGTTTGAAGAAAACGCTTAAGGTCATGGTTCCGTCGTTACTTGAATTGGATGTCATGTAGGTCATGTTTTCCACTCCGTTCACAGCTTCCTCAATTGGTGTGGCCACCGAACGGGCTACCACTTCCGCATTCGCTCCCGGATAGAATGCTGTTACCTGAACACTTGGCGGCGCAATATCCGGAAATAAGGCGATGGGCAAATTAAAGAGGGACAGCGCCCCCAATAATAAGAGTATGATGGAGATGACCGTTGAAAGTACCGGTCTTTCTATAAATTGTTTTAACATAAGAAGTTTAATTTTAAGTTGCTTATAGCGATTAGCTTTTGGCCATTGGCTAAAAAGATGCTTCTGAATTCATGATTTTTAAATATTGCATTAAACGCAAAAAGCAAAAAGCCAGAAGCAAAAAGCTGTTTTACAACGGTTTTGCCTTCAGCAAGCTGTCAGCAGAAATAGCTTTCGGCTTGATAGAAACACCATCTTTTAAGCTGCCCAATCCCGTGTAAACGATTTTGTCACCTGCAGAAACCCCTTCAGAAATAAAGTAATAGCTTTCTGTTTTTCCTGAAATTTTTATCGGTTTGCTGGCTACTTTCTGATCTTTTCCAACCACGTAAACGTATGTTTTATCCTGAATTTCAAACGTTGATTCCTGTGGAATAACCACTGCATTAGACATTAATTGAGGCATACGAACACGTCCTGTATTTCCTGTTCTCAGCGTTCCGTTGGCATTTGGAAATACGGCACGAACACTGATGGCTCCTGTTGTTTTATCAAACTGTCCGTCTACAATACTCATTTTACCTTTTTCAGGATAAATGCTGTTGTCAGCGATCACCAAATCTACCATTGGCATATTTTTCAGCTTTTCATTTAGAGTTGCTCCTGGATATTTATTTTGAAAAGCAATAAAATCCAGTTCGCTTAAAGAGAAATAGGCATAAATCTCACTGATATCAGATAATAAAGTCAACGGATTTACATCTGTTCTCGAAATCAAACTTCCTTTTTTATAAGGAATTCTACCGATATATCCGCTTACTGGAGCGGTAATCGTAGTAAATCCAACGTTGATTTTAGCGCTTCCAACTGATGCTTTTGCTTGTGAAGCGGCTGCTACTGCTGCTGCATAATTGGCTTTTGCTGTTCTCAATTGTACGTCAGAAACTACTTTTGCAGCAACAAGAGGTTCTAATCTGTCGACCTCAACTTTAGCTTTTTGAATGTTGGCATTGGCAACTTGTAAATTGGCACTTGCCATATTCATTTGTTCGCCGTAGCTTCTCGAATCTATTTTAAATAAAGGCTGTCCTGCTCTTACATAAGCGCCTTCTTCCACATAGATTTTGTCTAGATAACCGTCTACCTGCGATCTTATTTCCACATTGTTTTTTCCTTCCAAAGCAGTCGGAAATTCCTGATAAGTGGTTGCCGGAGACGTGATGATAGTATAAACAGGCAGTTCAGGAGCCGGAGGAGGAGTGTTAGATCCTTCAGCAGCCTTTGTGCAGTTTTGTAAAAGGATAATACTTGATATAAGTACGATGAACCTTATTTTTCCAGGTATTTTCATTTTTAGTTTAAATTTTTTAATGAAGTGTTAGATTAAATAATATTGTTTTTAATTAATATTCTGTTATTTTTCCTAACGGTGTTAATTTAAAGTTTAAAAAAATTACAGAATTATTAATCTTGATCAGGTAGATGTTTCCATAATCGAAATTGTTTTAATGTTGGTTTAAGTATATAAAGATGAGGTGTACGTGTGTTATTTTTCCTAACGCTGTTAATGATAAGGAAAGAAAATTACATAAAGTAATGCCATGAAATTAGTCTTCATTGTAAAGTTTATTTTTTTTTAAGTTGAATACTATTAATTATACTGTGATACTTTTCCTAACGGTGTTAATTTTTAGTTCAAAAAAAATTTATAAAGACTTAATGAAAGCAGAAACTGTTTCATCTAAAGTCGTTTTATTCATCGTAGAAGGTATGTCGTCATTACGCATCATCATAATGGAAATCAAACCATGCACCGCCGAAAACAGCGCGTGAGAGGAGTGACAGGCATTATCAGGATTTGAACCTTTTTTCTTGATGATCTCGTAGGTGCAGTCATACAGCATATCCTGAAATGACGAAAATTCTTCTTTCATCAATCCTTTTCCGCTGCATTGCATTCCCAGCCCGAACATCAGCTGATAATACTCCTTATTCATAAAAGCAAATTTCCAGTATGCATCCACAATCGCTACCAATTGCTCTTCAGGAGTGTCATGTTTTTTCTGTGCTTTTAATAATTCGATGTGCAAACAATGGAAGCCATTTAATGATATTTCAAATAAAATAGCTTCTTTGTTTTCAAAATAATCATACACTACAGGCGCGCTGTACTCAATAGCATCAGCAATTTTTCTGATCGAAAGTGAAGCCCAGCCCTCTGTTTTAGCCAAAGAAAAAGCCGCGTCCAAAATATTGGCACGTATAGATTCTTTTTCTCTTTGACGACGTTCATGTAAGCCCATGATATTTTTTTCTAACAGTGTTAGCAAAACTACAAACTTTTGAACATAACTTCCAAACAAATTTTTGACTTTAATTTTTAAAGATACATTTTGAAGGTCTCTTATAATTTGGCTGGATACTGGAAGAATGGGGGCTGGAAGCACGTTCTGAATAGTAATTTTTTAAATTATTGTAAAAATTAATATAGCTTATAGTCCAATTCAATGGATCATTATTTTTAAACTTCCATCTTCCTGTCTATCGCTTCTTTACTAATATAATAAAGAAAATCTCTATCTTTGTGCACAAATAAAAAAAGTTATGAATACTCCCTCAAATATGATTGAGTTGGGTTTAAAAGCACCATTTTTTGAGCTTCCGAACCCTTCAAAAACAAATGAAATTCAGTCATTGGATGATCTGAAAGGAGAAAAAGGAACGTTGGTGATCTTTATGTGTAACCACTGTCCGTTTGTTCTTCATGTGATTGATAAGTTGAATGAATTATATGAAGATTATAATGAAAGAGGGATTGAATTTATTGCAATCAACTCCAATAACGTAGAAAAATATCCTGCTGATGCTCCGGAAAAAATGATCGAATTTCAAATTGAAAGAAAGTTTGATTTTCCTTATTTATATGACGAAAGCCAAGCAATTGCCAAAGCGTATGATGCGGCTTGCACACCGGATTTCTTTTTCTTTGATGATAAACTGGACCTTATTTACCGAGGGCAAATGGATGATTCAAGACCTGGAAATCACAAAGATGTAACGGGTGAGGATTTAATTATTGCTTTTGAAAACCTTTTGTTGGGCGAACCGCAAGAAGAAATCCAGAGACCGAGCATGGGTTGTAATATTAAGTGGAAATAATTTCTGGTTGATTGTTGCGGGTTGTCGGTTGATAGCTTTGCAATTCAAATATATGAAGCTGTTCTTTCGAGCAGCTTTTTTGTTTTTGTAATGTATTGAAAATATACTGTTTAATTTTAATTAAAAAAAGTTATCCACAATTTTATCCACAGAGTTATCCACAATTGGTTTTTGAAAATATCAATTGAATAGCTGTTATGAACTTCCATCTTCCCACATCCCGCTTCCATCCTAAAAACCAACGTTAATCTTCACTTCATTTTCAAGACTCAAATCCACATTCACTTTTTTGTGTGAGAAATTCTTAATAAATTCTGAAGGCGTTTTTTCGGTATATTTTTTAAACATTCTATTAAAATAAGTCACATTATTAAAACCACAGCTGTAACTGCATTCGGAGATTGTTTTATCCTGAGCCATCAGCAAACACGCTTTATTGATGCGATATCTGTTCACAAATTCGGTAAACGTAATCTGCGTCGCCTTTTTGAAAAAATTACAGAAAGCAGGCAATGTAAGATTGGCAAGTTTTGCCACCTCGTCAATATTGATTTCTTTGTCATAATTGTTTTCCACATAGGTGAAAATATTTTCCAGCCGCGTTTTATTTTTTGAAATAATGGTGTAAGGCATAATTTCTTTATTTAAAAGCTCATAATCTTCACATTTTGAAAGTTCAAAGAGAATTTCTAATAACAACAGATATCTTTTATATCCTTCTGATTCTAACATGAGTTGTAATTTTGGCATCATCATTTTATGGATATTCTGGTGAAAATGAATCCCAAATTTTGAAAGTTCCAATAAATTTTTGATTGAGATTGCTTCCACTTCCTGCTGTGGAAATTGTAAGATTTCTTCTTTAAACTGAAGCACAATTTCTTCATGAGGATCAATAGAATTCAACCCAAATCCTGAATGCGGAATATTGGAACCGATCAATACTAAATCTCCGTTCGTATAATTACTTTTATGATAGCCGACATGTCGGGTTCCGCTCCCGGAAAGCACACATACCAATTCAATTTCGGGATGATAATGATATTCCCATTTGAATTCTGAAATAGGTGAATTGTTGTGGATAAGTCGAAAAGAGCTCTTTTCATTGGGGATGACTCTCTCAAAAGTAACTTTCATTTAGTTAATCATATTTTGTTGCCTAAAATAATAATTATATTAATATAGTTCAAATATTGGTTTATGATGTTAAATTAACGTTAAGCGAAATGCCTTTATCTTAGTCACCAAGAAATTATATGAATGAAAAATTTCAATATTAAGGCCGTTTTATTTTTAAATTATTTCGTTTTTGCGATTCTTTTGAATTCTGTGGGAACGGTAATTTTACAGATGCAGCAAAACTTCGGAATCTCAAAGTCTTCAGCAAGTGTGTTGGAAGGTTTTAAAGATTTGCCGATTGCAATCTGTTCATTCATTCTGGCATCGTTTTTACCGAAGATCGGCATTAAAAACTCGATGTTGATTGCACTGCTTTTGGTAAGCGGTATGTGCTTTGTAATGCCGTTTGCAAATAATTTTTGGTTTTTCAAGCTACTGTTTACTATTGTCGGGATTTCTTTTGCTTTAATTAAAATTTCCGTGTTCACCTCCATTGGATTGGTTACGAATACAGATAAAGAACATTCAAGTTTTATGGGTTATCTGGAAGGATTTTTCATGATCGGCGTATTAATGGGAAATGTTTTATTCAGCTTGTTTATTGATGATCATAATCCAAGATCTACCCATTGGCTGAATGTTTATTGGGTTTTAGGAGCGATTTCAACCTTATCTTTTTTGTTTTTATTCTTCACAAAATTAGATGAACACGAAGCGAAAAGCGAGAAAACCGATTTGCTGGGTGATTTAAGAAACAGTGCAAGTTTGTTCGGTTACAGAAAGGTTTTATTCTTCTTATTATGCGCTTTCCTTTTTGTTTTGGTTGAACAAAGTTTCCAGACCTGGACACCCACTTTTTACAAGGAAATTTTGAAAGTCCCGACTTCAATGAGTATTCAGGCGGGAGCAGTTTTGGCGGGAGCTTTTGCATTGGGCAGATTTTTATCGGGTTTTTTCTCGAAAAAATTCAGCTGGATTTACGTAGTTTCTTTTTGTGTGGTTGGTTTTGCGATAAGTATTTTATTAGTTCTTCCCTTAACTCACAACATTCATATTGACGCGGGAACAACTTGGCTGAACGCTCCGTTGGTTGTCTATTTATTTCCGTTGATGGGAGGTTTATTGGCACCAATTTATCCAAGTATCAATTCGGTGATTTTAGCATCAATTCCAAAATATTTACACAGTGCCATGTCTGGTTTAATCGTGGTTTTCTCTGCAATCGGAGGAACAATTGGATCGATAATTACAGGTTTTGTGTTTCAGGAATTCAGTGGTCAACAGGCGTTTTACCTTTCATTAATTCCACTTTCATTATTGATTATTTCAGCAATTTTCATGAATAAATTAAAAATAAATCCTAAAAAATAAAAATGAATAAACAATTATATATCAACGAAATTCAGATTCTTTTTGATGACGTTCAAAGATCAAAAATTTTTGAAGATCAGAAGATGATGACCGATGCAGTTCCGTTGTTTCCTATTTCCGAAATCAATGCGAAATATGAAACAGAAAAAAAGTCAGAAAATTTTAATTTGAAAGATTTCGTACTGTCAAATTTCGACTTTTTAGGAGCGAAAGTTTCGATTCACAGAGAAAAACAATTGCCGATTGAAGAACATATTGAAAAACTTTGGGATGAGTTGACTAGGACCGCTTATGAAGAAAAAGGAACATTGCTGAAACTTCCGAAACCGTACATCGTTCCGGGAGGGCGTTTTAATGAATTCTTTTACTGGGACAGCTATTATATTATGTTGGGTTTACAAGTTTCAGAAAGGATTGAAATGATGGAAAATATTGTTGAAAACTGTTCTTATTTAATTCAAACCGTTGGATTTGTACCGAATGCGAGCCGAACGCATTTCTTAAGCCGTTCTCAGCCTCCGTATTTTTCGTTGATGTTGGATCTGCTTTTTGAAACCACGAAGGACGAAAATATTTATATCAAATATCACGATACTTTAGAAAAAGAACATGCTTTTTGGATGAAAGGCTTTGATAAGCTTGAAAATGAGGAAAGCTCAGAAAGGGTTTTAAAAACTATTAGTGGAGATTTGTTAAATAGATATTACGATGCAGAAAACGAACCTCGCCCTGAAAGTTATTTAATTGATATTGAAGATGCGGAAAATGCGGGTGATGAATTTTACAGAAACGTCCGAAGCGGCTGCGAATCGGGTTGGGATTTTTCCAGCAGATGGTTTGCAGACGGTGAAAATATACAGACCATTGAAACGTTGAACCTGGCTGAAATTGATCTTAACTGCCTTTTGTGGCATTTGGAAACAACATTGGCGAAGTCTTCATCGCTTCAACATCTTACGGAGAAAGAAAATTATTATTCAGAAAGAGCAGCAGACCGAAGACAGATGATCGACAAATATTTCTGGGATGAAAATTCCGGAACATACAAAGATTATCACATAAAAAAACACACAACAACCTCGTCTGAACATATTGCTGCTCTTTATCCTTTATTCCTTGGATTGGCGAGTGAAGAACAGGCAAAATCTGTTGCTGAAATTATTTCTGAAAAGTTTTTATATCAAGGCGGATTGGTTACGACAACGAAAAAGACAGGACAACAATGGGATTTGCCAAATGCCTGGGCGTCTTATCAATGGCTTGGCTTTAAATCTATGAAAAATTATGGCTTTGATGATTTAGCCGAAAAAATTAAAACTAACTGGTGTGCAAATGTGGAAAGAGTTTACCAAAACACAGGAAAACTCATGGAAAAATACAACGCATTGGATATTGAAACGGTTGCAGGTGGTGGAGAATATCCAAATCAGGACGGATTTGGCTGGACGAATGGAGTTTATCTTAAGTTAAAAGAAAACTAAATTTTAAACTAAAAAAATTAAAACTAACTGTAAAAAATTATATGGCTATGAATAAAAAATCAATCTTATTAATTGCCGGTGTTGCCACACTTTATTTCAATAATGCTTATGCTCAGGAAACTCCGCAGGATTCCACAAGATCTGCATCTATTGAGCAGGTTGTCATCACCGGGAATTCTAATCCAAAAAAGAAAATAGAAT
>DKLU01000374.1 GCA_002455915.1 Chryseobacterium sp. UBA6632 | reverse complement strand
ATGTCGGAATCCTGAAATTTCCGTGCATATTTTCAATTTTAGGCTTTACTTCATCTACATTTATCCCTTTCGCCGTTAAAAATAAAGGGGTCTTACTTTCACCGCGAAAAACCTCTCTACGCATGAAATCAGGCGATGCAAAACCATTTTTAGCAATACCTACAATGGGATATTTTTTATCCAAAGCTTCGTATAAATAACCGCCCAATCCTATTTTGCCATCATTATCCAATGTTACATATCCATCAACAATGATAATGTCTTCATTTTCAAGCTTAATTTTATTTAGTAAACTCAAAATGCAGGGCAATTCTCTTTTATAAAAAGCGCCACTTTCATAGTCTGAAGTTATTGGAGTTTTTTCACTGAAGATCTCATTTTCATGTTCAGAATCCCAGTCTTTAAAGGCAATACAAATCGTATTGGCATAATCATCATAATAGTACGTATCGAAAGCGTAAATCATTTTATGGTTTTAGTTATAAGATTGGAATTATTTATTAAAAAACTCTCCGAAGTGTAATAAATTTCCTGCAGGATCATGAACAAAACATTCTTTACCCCAAGGCATTGTACGAACGGGAGTTAACTTTATTGTTTTAAACTTTTCGGTAAGATCTAAGCTGATAAGATATTGCCAAAAAGCGTCTGTATTTTCTACTTCAATGAAAATCATGGTGTTCTCAATCCAATCTTTTACATAGGCATCCTGCAAATAAAAGCTAATATTTTGCCACGTAAATAAAGATAATTTCGGCTCCAAGATAATTTCTTCAAATCCTAAATCTTTATAAAAATTTCTGCTTTCTTCAAAGTTTTCCGATCCGATGAACGGACGAATTGATTTTATATTTTGTTTCATAATTATTTGTTTGTCCATTGATTATAAGTCATTTCAAACTTGATTTCTTTTCCATGCTTACCGATTTCTTTCCAACCGGATTTTCTATAAAAAGTCTCAGCTCTTGTATTCGGAGAAGTCCCGAGCCACACCTTTTCTTTTGTCTGTTCAAAATACCAATTCAGCATAATGTCATGAAGCAATCTTCCAATTCCCTGATTTTCAAAGTCGGGATGAAGAAATAAAGCCCAAATATTGTTCTCTTGTAAGTCTACAATAGAAAATCCAACAACCTGGTCATTTATCTCACAAACCCAGCCTTTTCCTCTTTCAAAAAGAAATTCTTCACAATCTTTATCGGTCACCAGATTTGGATCTGATAAAGTATTTTCTTTCACAGCATTTCTTACAATCTGAATTTGTGGAATATCGCTTAATTTTGCTTCACGAATGGTCATTTTCTATAAATTTGAATCAAAAAAAGGCAAAAATGTTCAATTACAAATCTGCCTTTTTCAAATATTTTGGTTAGTTTATTTTTTATCAACTATAATTCTGGCTTCTCTGTTGGCAATTTCCCAAGCAGTCGCGAAAACCAATTGCGTTCTTTTTTGCAGCAATGAATAATCAATTTTTTCCACGTCATCGGTTGGCTTGTGATAATCTTCGTGAATTCCGTCAAAGAAAAAGGCTACAGGCACATTATTTTTAGCAAAATTGTAATGATCTGAACGATAGTATAATTGCTCAGGATCATTTGGATCGTCGTATTTATAATTGAGTTCCAGATTATTTGTCTTTTTATTAGCAGCTTCATTAATCACCTTTAATTCAGAGCTTAACATTTCAGAACCAATAACATACACATACTGTTTTCCTCTATTCTCAGGGTCATCACGACCAATCATATCGATATTCAAATCAACAACTGTATTGGCAAGCGGAAACACCGGATTATCGGTATAAAATTCAGAACCGAATAGGCCGTGCTCCTCTCCCGTCACGTGAAGAAAAAGAATGGATCTTTTCGGACCTTTCCCCGCCTTTTTAGCGCTTTGAAAAGCTTTTGCAATTTCCATCACTGCAACCGTTCCGCTTCCGTCGTCGTCTGCACCATTATAAACAACTCCGTTTTTTGTTCCTACGTGATCGTAATGCGCTGATACCACGACAATTTCTTCAGGTTTTTCACTTCCTTCAATAAATGCTAGAATATTTTCAGAGTCTGGTAAATTTCCACCACCCCTTTTCTTCATAAAATCCGCAGGAACCTTCTGATAATAAGATCCTAATGCTTTTGGATAAGAAATTCCGAGATTTTTGTAATAATTAATCATATACTCACCAGCTTTTTTCTGTCCCGGGCTTCCCGTATCTCTACCCTCCATTTCATCCGAAGCAATTACATATAAATTCTTCTTTAGATCATCAGCCTTAATTTCCTTATATGCAGAAAGAAATGCTTTATCACCTTTAGCTTTTGTTGAAGTAGAATTTTGTGATGAATTTCCGTCGTTTGAAACATTTGCAGTTCCGCAACTTACCATCACAGCAGCCGAAAATAGCGGTATGAGTATTTTTTTCATTATTAAACTAATTTGATTTTAAAAATAAGAATTTTTATTGAATCTTCTAAAGCAATAGCTTTAATAAAGGTTAATTAGCCGCCGGATCAATAAGATTTTGAGTAATGCTTAAAAATTTTAAAACGTTTTTATTGTCAAAAAGTAATGTTAAATAATGTTTTTCTTTTTTTAAAGTCAATTTTAAACCTCCTGAAAACGAACTGTCATCACCCAATTTTTCACTTTTGGGATTATATTTTGCAAAATTAGCTTTAGCTTCCTGTGAAGTCGTTTTATTCATCGTTAATCCGTAAGGCAATCCGCTCACAATGATAAATTTATCATCCGGAATATCAAAAAACATTTCATTTATTTTACCATTTCCCAAACTACTGTACAATTCCAAACCCGACGATGTACGCCAATAGGCATACTTTTCCTCATTTGCATCTTCAGAAATCACAGGCTTTATTTTTAAAACTTTTGAAATATTATCCTGAGTTTGTGGTAAGATAAATTCAGCGTTTTTATCTAGTAATGAGCTTAAATTAGCATTTTTCTGTGCTAAAGCAGAAATGCTGAATAATTGAAAAGTTGCAATTAAAAGTATATTACACGATTTAATTTTCATAAAATAATATTAGTGATTTATGCCGTAAAGATATTAAAACTTACCAAAATCATTAAATTGATCAAAAAAAATAAGCCGCCCGAAAGCAGCTTATTTTAAGATTAATTACGAATTAAAAAACTTCTCTGATATTAAGATTTCCCGTTGCTCCCATCGGTAGAAAAACAACTTTTCTTTTAATCGACTTTGCTTTTTCTAATGCCTTAATTGCCTTTTGACGCTCCATTTCTCTAGTGAAATGCGAAGTAATGTTTTCGGATTGTGTAGATAATTTCATAATATAATAATTTGGTGTTTGTATTGTTAAGTTTTCATAAGTAAAACTTAAAATCATCAAAACGAAAAGCATACCATTTTGGGCTAAAATTTTAAAATGTGGTACATAATATTTTTACATAGACTGAATATTTTTTTAAGATATTTAGATAAATTCACTGAAAAACAACTTAAAAACCATTAATAACCAATCAATTTAAATTATATTCTTCTAAATATTTTGAATACTAATTTTCATTATATTTGATACAATTGCAAAGGATATGGAAAATATTTACGGATTTAATCATTATACTTTTTTCACCGAAATGGCGGAATTGGCTTCGAAACACAATAGTTTCGATTTGTCATTAGGCTTACCCGATTTTGACATCGATGATCGCTTGAGAGAATATTTAAAAGAAGCCGCTGATCTTAATCATCACAATTACGAACCTCTTGCCGGAAACCCGCTTTTAATAAAAAGTATTGTGGATTATAATCTAAAAAGGGAAAACAGTTTATCGATTAAGGAAGAGGAAGTGACTATCGTTCCATGTTCTACTTTTGCTTTATATACTTCGCTTAAATCTATTTTATATCAAGGAGATGAAGTAATTATAATTCAACCTTCATATTATACTTATGCTCCATCTATTGTTATGAATGGTGGAATTCCGGTTTATTATAATCTTGAAAATGATTTTGCTATTCATTGGGATTTGTTGGAAAACTGCATATCTGAAAAGACAAAAGCTATTATTGTAAATTCACCTCAAAATCCAACAGGAAAAATCTGGACAAAATCTGACTGGGAAAAATTGTATGAATTGATTAAAGATCGCGAAATTTATCTTATTTCTGAAGAAATTTATGACATTTACTACTATGATGGTGCCACGCACTACAGCCCTTATCTTCATCCTGAACTAAAAAAAAGAACATTTTGTATTTTTTCTTTTGGTAAAATGTTTCATGCAACCGGCTGGAAAGTAAGCTATTTACTCGCCAGTAAAGAACTGACGAAAAAATTCAGATGCCATCAGCAATACATTTCCTACAGCGCCAATGCTCAAGGACAGTATGCTATTGCTAAATATTTAGAAGTATATGATCCTTCTGAAAATCAAATCTTAATGCAGAAAAAGCGTGATATTTTTAATGAAATGATAAAAGAAACGCCTTTGATTGTTGAAAAGCAATGTGAGGGAGCTGTTTTTCAGATCGTTAATTTTAGGGCTGTATCAAAAACAAAATCTGATGTTGAATTTTCAAAATGGCTGACGATTGAAAAGAAAGTAGCCTGTTTACCACTTTCTGCGTTTTATAATTCTAAACAAAACTCTGATTATATACGTTTTAGTTTCGCTAAAAAAGATGAAGTGATAATTCAGGCGTTAGAACATTTAAGTAAAAATCTTTAAAATAATTACTTTCTATATTTTTGTCTCGCAGATTTAGGAAATTACGCAGATATTTGATTATAAAAAAGCACCGCGAAACGCAGTGCTTTTCAACATTTTAAATTGATTTTAGAGAGCTAAAACCCGTACATCAATTCTTCGATTTTTCGCTTTACACTCATCTGTATCATTTGCCGGGCAAACGGGATATTGCGAACCATACCCTTCCGCTTCTATCCTATCTCCTGCAATTCCTAATTCTAAAAGCTTTAATTTGACTGTTTGTGCTCTTAAATTAGACAAAGACTGATTTCCTTCTTCATTACCCGTATCGTCTGTATAACCGCCTAATTTGATCTTTACATCAGGATATGCCATCATCATTTCCGCAAGATTCATTAACTGAATTTCGGAACCGGCTTTCAAATCTCCGGAACCAGTTTCAAAATAAAGATTTTCAATCGTAAACCATTTATTGGGATCGATAATCGATTGATCTTTTTTCTTAATCGCATTATAAAGAGAGTACAACTGGCTAGATTCACCAATTATCACCATCTTTCCGTTTTTCAGCTTGATCTTTTGCTCTTTTCCGGTTTCGTAAAAAAAATCGCCATTTTCATTGAGATGACCTTTAGCATTTTCTCTTGAAATATTTTGAGGTTCTACCATTCCATTACCATCAACGTAATCCGCAGAACTTACCTGAACACCTGTTAAACTTTCAATTTTTGCCTGTCTGTTCGCTTCAATTTTATCTTTATGTAAAACTGCTAAAGTTGGAGCAATCACCAGAGACACAATCGACATTAACTTAATTAAAATATTCATTGAAGGCCCAGAAGTATCTTTGAACGGATCGCCCACCGTATCACCTGTGACAGAAGCTTTATGTGGTTCTGAACCTTTATAATAAGTCTGTCCGTTGATATCGACACCTTTTTCAAATGATTTTTTAGCATTATCCCAGGCACCTCCTGCATTATTCTGGAACATTCCCATCAAAACACCGCAAACGGTTGCTCCTGCTAGAAATCCGCCCAACACTTCTGGTCCGAAAATAAAGCCTATCAATAAAGGAGAAATAATGGCTATCGCTCCCGGAAGCATCATTTTTTTGATCGAAGCATCGGTTGAAATAGCGACACATTTTTCATATTCAGGCTGAGCCTTTCCTTCTAAAATTCCCGGAATTTCACGAAACTGCCTGCGAACTTCCTCTACCATTGCCATGGCAGCCTGTCCTACTGCCGTAATCGCCAATGATGAAAAAATAAAAGGAATCATTCCGCCAACAAATAATCCGGCTAAAACATCGGCTCTGTAAATA
>DKLU01000064.1:430-6084 GCA_002455915.1 Chryseobacterium sp. UBA6632 | reverse complement strand
ATGTACTTTTTATAGTTTTCTTTTGCTTTTAATTTATCTCCAGTTTCCCAATAGCTATCTCCAAGGTTGAGATAGGCAACAATTCGAGTTGGATCTTTTTGTATTATACTATTCAAAATAAAAATAGATTCCTCATAAATATGAGCTTCTTCCAAATAATATGCAATATCATTGCTATTCTTTATATTGAGTAAATTGATAGTTCCTATTTTAAATGTATTTACAGGATAATTTGTGAAAAAATCATCCGCTTTGGAGTTGAATGTTAACTCAAAAGCAATTTTATTGTTAAAAAAAATATTATTTTTCAATTTATTGTTTGAGACAACTGAATTTAAACCACTTGTGAAAGTGATTTTTTCATCCATTGTTTCATAATTCATATCTGTAACTTTAATAGGTATCATATAGTTTTTAGAAATGAAAATACCATCACTATTGAAATCAACTTGTTCTTTACTTATTAAAAATAAATCTTTTTTATCAACAAATAAATGATAAGCACTCTGTGTTTTATTAGCACTTGCATTATTTTGATAAACGAGAAAAAAATCATTTTTAGAAATACCTTTGTAAAAATTAGTATTGAGTAAATCTGCATTTACAATTAAATTATCTTTATTATAAATTATTGCAGAATCAGCAGATTTAATAATTAATTTATCATCATTTAATCGAATAGAATATTGATAATCAATCTCGCTCTTTTTATTGAACTCCTTTTTCTGCGCATCTCCATTACAAGACTGTAACAAAAAAAGTATTATTATTATTATGATATTTAATCTTTGCATTTTTTTATTTTTAAACATTTTTCCATTTTTTGTGCATAGCTTTGTACTGTATCGGCTCTATCTGTTCCATTTATTACCCTTCTTGCATTATAATAATCGGTTTTTTCTGTGTTTATATAATCTCCAAGAGATTTTCCTGAAAATTTACCTTCTTCACTTCCATATATCATAATTTTAATTGCAATGTCATGTTCTAAAGCTTTATCTGGAGAATTTATCAAATCTATACCAAATTTTTCTCCCATTCTTCTATAATTTCTTTTCCAAGTAATTTGTACGAATCCTCTTCCAAAATATTTTACTCCATCGCCTTGTTTTGTATTCTCATTTTCTAATGCCATCTTTTTACGTTTTTCGTTCTTGCCTAAAACTGGATCGTACATGCCCTCAAAATATTTTTTTCTTGCCTCCCAACTTAGCCAATTAGCTTCTTCGACAGGATTGAATGTATGTCCCGTTTCGAGTTCTGCTGTTGCTAACATATAAGCTATTTTTCTAATATCACAATCTTTTCCTTGTTTTGAATAGTATTCTCTTATCCCTTTAAATACTTTTTTAAGGCTATCTTTTAGACTTTCTTTCAAAGGTAAAAGATTACCTTTTTTATCATATCGAGGAAATTCTTTTTGGTAATTAGTAAAGAAATTTTCTTCATCAATTCTACAACATTTACATTCTTTCTCCTCTTCCTCTTTCTTCTTCGGTTCACTCGTTCCCGTTTTCACAGGAGTTTGAGAATCCTGAGGAAAAGTCATTTTTCCAGATTTATTTTGTACTTTAAATTCTTCTTCGTAAAAGTTGGCTTCATTATCCTTTTCCCAAACTTTCACTTTGTAGCGATGCTCGCTGGCAGACATATCCTGTTGGGTAAGCATATACATCGCAGGATTTAGTAAAATACGGTTTTTAGTTTTTACAATCCCATTTGTTTGTACAATCTTCAAAGGCTCAACGCTTTTTGCTAATTCTACATCTCTCCCGTTTATTGTATCATAAATCTTAAATTCTACATATTTGCCTAGCATATTCAACGTGTAAATCTGAAGATTCACACTATTCATATATTCCAGTTTACTTATGTCCTGAAGTTTATATTCTACATCGAGAAAAAATACATCAACTATTTTTATTTCTCCGTTTGCTTGCGGAGTAATATGCAATTCTACGGTTTCATTCTTATAAGTCGCTTTTAGTTGAAGGTTTTTCCCTTGTAAGTTTTGTAGAAATTTATAGGTAGTCGACCTTCCTTTTTTCTGGCCTGAAAACGGAACTTTTTCATATTCGCTATATTCATTAGCCCAATAAACCTGCCATAAGATTTCATTATCATTTATTGTTCCAATATCAACCGTTTCAGCAAACGTTATACGATATTCCGTCACTCCGCCAATCAACGGGAAACGCTCTCCATCTATTCCTTTTAATATATTTCCCATAGTTTAAAGATAATATTGGTTTTCGTCATATTCGCCCTGAAACTCTTCAAAATTAATTCCGGGCATCACTTGGTTCATAAGCTCTGCATCTGCTTTCTGTACATTATTGCTTCCCATGATCACGCTTTGCCCATGATGTTGTACCGTAATTTTTCCGCCCACCGAACACATTAAATAAGATATTTCCAAAAGAGCTTCTTTGTCCATTATCTTCATTTTTTCATAAGGTCTTTTCCATTTTCCAGTAGGAACAAAAGCGCAGGGATTGTTATTTTTAACGGTACAACTTCCAAAACAGCTGTTTCCTTCTTTGAACTGAACATCTTCTAAAGTTCCCACAAACTTTTCATCATTATTGCGACTGCTGAAAATAGTTTTTGAATGAGAAGTTACCTTTAAAGTAGCAGGAACAGCGCCTTTATCACAGACACATTTTGCACCGTCAACCACACAAAATTTATTTTCATGCTCGGTGCGCCGAACTTCCTCTTCTTTCTGCTTTTGTACTTCTTTTTTCTCTTTTTCCTGCTGATATTCTTTGTCTTTTCGGGCATCAATTTCATTTTGAGAAGGCATTTCCCTTTCTACCGTCAGTTTTTTTCCTTCCCAAACTTTATAAGCAATTCCGTCATTGATATCTTCACACCAAAGGTTGTGGAATTTTCTTAACTGATACACAGAAATCCCATAATCATCGGCAATACTTTCTAAGGTATCTCCTTTTTTTACAATGTAAATAAATCCTTTTTTCATAATTGTTATTTGTGTTTTGGTACATCATTACTTTCAATTTCTTCTATGAAAAATCCTCTTGATTTCATTAGTTTTTCTCTTTCTTCTTTTTCATCATACACGACATTAAAAGCCGATTTTCTTTCTGCAATCTCTTTCGTTTCAAAAATCTGAATGTTAATTTCTTCATTATAATCAACGAAGAAGAAATCCATTTTTATTTCATGAATCGTTCGGTCTTTATTCAATAAAAAATATCCTGAAACAGTATCATTTTCTTTTACATTAGATTTGCCTTTAACCACGATTTTAATTTTACCATTCTCAGTAAATTCATTTAAAATTTCCAAATCCAAAGTGTACTTGATCTTTTGCCCGGAATTAAAAGAAAATTCATAATCATCAATACTCGTAACCCTACCTACTCCATAATCTCCGTAAATTGGAAAGAAATAAACAGCAAAAAAGACATCTTTTCTTAGACTATCTAACAAATAATCTGCATTTCGATATATTTTCCCAATGCGATTAAGCAGTTTTATCGCTTTTTCACCTTCATAATAAGGCTTGAATCTTGGTATAAAGTTTTTCCATCTTTCAACGATATCAGCATGATCACAGATATTTTTAGGGTAACCATAAGAATTAAGAGATAATCTCAAAGGAAATAAAGCCTGTGAGGAATGATACAGAAGTTCACTAATAAGCGTTCCGTCAGGTTTTTCGTTATTTATCAAAAGATTACTTCGATTAATTTTTACAAAAGGTCTTTTAGGCTCATCATTAGTCTGCCCGTTATGAATAAAAGTAAAATCGAATGAAAATACTTTTTCTTGGCTAAAGCTCTTTTTAGTAAAATTGTAGTGATACTGCCTTTCCTCAAGAACCATCGAAGGCAGATGCAAGTGTTTAGGAACAATTGTTTTCATCATATAAATGTGTTTACGTTTATACAAATGTAAAAATATTTCTTGAAATTCTCTACAAAAGGAAATATTTTTAAATTATTTTTATTCAACAAGTTACCATAGATTTAACAAAAAGAATTAAGTGAAATTTTGTATTTAAATTTTTGTGGAAGATTTAAATTACGGTATAGTATGGAAATAAAAAAAGCACTCAAAAGAGTGCTTAAAGTGGTCCCACTTGGGCTCGAACCAAGGACAACCTGATTATGAGTCAGGGACTCTAACCAACTGAGCTATAGGACCTCAAAACTTGGTTAAATTTTGTGCTTGCAAAAATAGCAAAATTTCTTTTACTACAAAATTTTTTATTGCTTTTCTTGGCAAAGTTCTACCAGCACGCCGTTCGTAGACTTTGGATGAAGGAAGACAACTAATTTGTTATCAGCACCTTCTTTCGGTTCTTCGGAGATAAATTCAAATCCTTCTTTTTTCAGTCTTTTCACTTCCTCAACGATATTTTCAACGCCAAAAGCCAAATGGTGGATACCTTCTCCCTTTTTATCAATGAATTTTGAGATCGGACTTTCTTCTTTACTGGCTTCCAAAAGCTCAATTTTACTTTCTCCAGCAGCATAAAATGAAGTGATTACCCCTTCTCTTTCCACAGACTCTTGTTTGTAAGATTCTTTTCCTAAAAGTTTCGCAAAAAGTTCATCCGAGACACCTAAAGATTTTACGGCAATACCAATATGTTCTAATTTCATAAAGTTTAATAATATTTAAGTCGTAAATTTGATACAGACACGAAATTTCAAAGTATCAATTCAAACAAAAATACTAAATTTGCATAACTTATGGAAAGTAACAGACAAAGAAAAGTAGCACAGATTATACAGGAAGATTTCGCAGAACTTTTCCGCAAGCAGGCTGCAGAAAGCAAACAGAGCATTTTAGTATCGGTTTCAGATGTAAAGGTAACTGCAGATTTGGGTATTGCCAAAATTTATTTAAGCATATTTCCGCAGGAATTCCGTTCTGCTGTAATGAAAGAAATTGAGGAAAATAAAGCTCAATACAGAAATTTTATCGGCCAGAAAATGGCAAAACAGGTTCGTGTAATTCCTAATCTTAATTTTTATCTAGACACTGCTCTTGATGATGTGGAAAGATTGGAGAAAGAATTGAGAGGCGAAGGCGATAATCCTGTTTTATAAATTTTGAAGAACATTGCATTTTATATCGCTTCGAGGTACCTTTTGGCTAAGAAAGGGAGTACTGCTGTTACGTTTATTACGTGGTTGGCGGTTGGCGCGATGACGGTTGCCGTTGCTGCAATGTTCGTTATTATTTCTGTTTTTTCCGGATTGGAAGATTTAAATAAAGACCTTATTTCTAATCTTCATGCAGATCTTACGATCAAAAGCGCTTCCGGAAAAACAATTAAAGATTTACCTAAAATCACCTCTGTTTTAAAAAATAATAAGGAAATTAACTATTTCTCAAGAGTTATTGAAGAAAAAGTTTACATTAATTATAACGGAAAAGGTGATATTGCTTATCTGCGTGGAGTAGATTCTGCTTATATTAAAGTAAATCCTATTGATAAGAACGTTTTTTATGGTTCTTATCCCGGCTTCGAATATTCTAACGAAGTTTTAATGGAGAATTCTTTAGACAACAGATTATCAATTCCTGTAGGTTCTTCCACAGATTATGCCACGATTTTCATGCCTAAACCCGGCACAGGAATTATTAATAATGAGGAAGATATTTACAACAAAAAA
>DKLU01000064.1:0-232 GCA_002455915.1 Chryseobacterium sp. UBA6632 | reverse complement strand
AATTTTTCCTGGAAACGATCAGTTAGACAATTATATCGTTTCTCCTATTGAACTGACCGAAGAATTATTAAACCTTCCCAAAAAATCAGCTTACCAGATTGTTATAAAATTAAAAAATCCTGAAAATACAGATTCGGTAAAGCAAAATTTAATTTCGTCTTTGGGTAAAGATATAGAAATCAAGACTAAAGAAGAAGAAAATGCGGCTTTCTGGAAAATGATTAATACAGAA
>DKLU01000062.1 GCA_002455915.1 Chryseobacterium sp. UBA6632 | reverse complement strand
GAAGGAAATAACTGAAATTCCTAAAAAGCCAAATTTCCAATATTCTGAATATTCACTGGAAATAAGCCAGCCAAACCCTGTATTGACCACAAAAATCCCGATCATAAAGGAAGCTTCCACATTATTCATCGTTTTTGCTAAAGATTTTTCCTCTGAAATATTGTTTCTGATGATTCCAAATACGCAAATTTTTCCAAGAGCGAAACACGTTCCGATAATGGCAAACCATAATTTGTAAAACCAAAAAACTTCAACAAAAGGTAAAATACATGAACAAATCCCAACAATTGTTAATGCCAAAATCAATGATTTTTTTGTTCCGGTTTTACTGATAAAATTCACTGCAAAAAGTGAAATAAATGCAATTGGAAGATCTTTAAAAGATTCTAAAAAACCCAACTTTTCATAGGTGATTTTTGCCTCCGAAAGTTGAAGAATGATAATGCCCATGCAGTTTAGCACCATCGAAAAAATCAGGAAGGTTAACTTAAGCGGAAGGGATATTTTTGTGAGCTTGCTCGTCATTTTGGGGAAATATTTTATTGAATTTTTACGATTTTTAATGAATTATGACAACAAATTTATGCCTTTAAACCCCCAAAAATAAACGAAAAAGTAAAATATTTATTAATATAATGTTAATTATTTGAAAAAAAATATATTTTTATTGTCTCAATTTGAGAATTAAAAAACTAACTGTATATGAATGTAAGAATATCTAGAAGTTTAGGGCTTGTTGCTGTGCTCTATTTTACAGCCAATTTTAATGCCCAGAAAACTGCCAACGACACGCTTCCAAAAGAGCAAAAAATTGAGGAAGTTGTAATGATTGGTTACGGTACCCAAAAGAAGAGTAATGTAACGGGAGCAATTTCCAGCATCAAGGCTAGTGATATTGAAAATGCTCCGGTAGCAGGTAGACCAGAGCAAGTTCTTCAGGGAAGGGCAGCGGGTGTATCTGTAGTATCCAATTCTGGGCAGCCGGGTGCTGAACCTACCGTACGTGTACGTGGTATTACCAGTTTTGGTGCCGGAAGTAATAATCCGCTTTGGGTAGTAGACGGCATCGTGGTGGATAACATCGGATGGTTGAACCAATCTGACATCGAAGGAATGGAAATTCTGAAAGATGGTGCTTCTGCGGCTATTTATGGGGTTTCTGCTGCAAAAGGAGTAATCTTGATCACTACTAAAAAAGGGGCTAAAGGAAGAATGAACCTTTCTTACAGCGGATTCTTCGGGGTAGGAAATGCTTCAAGAAAGCTTGATCTTCTGAATGCATCACAATATGCAACGATCATGAATGAAGCCAACGTAAATGACGGCCACGCTCCAACATTTGCAAATCCAAGTTCTTTGGGAACAGGAACAGATTGGCAAAAACAGATTTTCAACAGTGCCCAGAGACAGTCTCATGAATTCAGCATTAATGGGGGAAATGATAAATCTACATTCTATACTTCATTCGGATATTACGATCAGCAGGGTATCGTTTTAAGAGATATTTCAAATTATAAAAGAATTAATGCAAGATTTAATTCAACCCACAAAGTTTTCGACTTTTTAACGATTGGGCAAACTTTTGCTTACACACACGTAAAAGCACAGGGAATTAGTGATAATAATGAATTTGGTGGCCCATTAAGCTCTGCTATCAACCTTGATCCTACCACTCCTCTTGTGGTGACAGATATCGCAAGCCAGCCGTTCCCGAGTGATTATACCAACAATGCAAACATCATCAGAGATCCCAACGGCAACCCTTACGGAATTTCTCACTGGGTAAGTAAAGAGATGAGCAATCCTTTGGCTTTCCAAGAAACACAAAGAGGAAGATACAGATGGTCGGATGATATTGTAGCAAATGTTTTTGGAGATTTAAAAATCAATAAACATTTAAGCTTTAAATCGAGTGTAAACGGAAAATTGTCTTACTGGGGAAATCAGGCATTTACTCCTCAATCTTATTTAAGTTCTGCTAATTCAAACAATACAAATAGCTTATTCCGTGAAATTCAGAAAAAATTTGAATGGAATACAGAAAATACGCTTACCTATCAGAATAGATTTGATAAACATAATTTAAGTGTTTTATTAGGTCAGGGATATTACGAATACAACATTTCTTACGGACAGAATACAACGTACAAAAATCTTCCTACCAACGACTGGAGGGAAGCTTCTTTCAACTTTGATATTGCAGCATCTGATAAATCTTCAAACGCTTGGGACGGAAAAGAGACGCACAAAGCTTCTTATTTTGCGAGAGTTGTATATGATTATGATAACAGATACCTTTTTACAGGTACAGTGCGTAGAGATGGTTCTTCAAAGTTTGGTAAAAACAATCACTGGGGAAATTTCCCGGCAATGTCCTTGGGTTGGAATGTATCTAACGAAAGCTTCTGGCCAGAAAATAATGTTGTAAACAGTTTTAAATTAAGAGGAGGATACGGGGTTTTAGGAAATGATGCGATTGCTGATTTTCAATATGCCAACTTCTTAGTTTCAGGAAGTAATTATACTTTCGGAGACAATATTATCCGTGTAGGTTATGCGCCAAGTACATTAGAAAATCCGGATTTGAAATGGGAAAGAACTTCTCAGTTTAACATTGCAGCAGACCTTAAGATCTTTAAAAATTTTGACTTAAGCGTAGATGTTTACAGAAAGAAAAGTACAGATATCTTAAGACAAGTGGAAGTTCCTGGATATTTAGGGTTAATAAATAATCCGTGGAGAAATATCGGGGATATGAACAATGATGGTATCGAAGTAAGCCTTGGATATAAAAAGAATTGGGGCGATTTTGGCTTGTCAGCGAATGGTAATTTCGGCTATTTAAAGAACGAAATTACACGTCTTGAAGGAGGAAAAGAGTATGTAAACTTTGCTTCTTTCCAAACTTTAGGTACAGTTTCTAGATTACAGGTTGGCCAGTCTTATGGTTCTTTCTATGGTTTCCAAAATTTAGGTGTTTTCCAAAATCAAGCGGAAATTGATGCATACAAAAATTCAAACGGAGCTTTAATTCAACCAAATGCTAAGCCTGGAGATTTCAAAAGATTAGATGCAAACGGAGATGGTAAAATTGATGAGAACGATTATATCAATCTTGGTAATTCTGTACCGAAGTATACTTTTGGTTTCACATTAAACATGAACTATAAGAATTTTGATTTGATGGTATTTGCACAGGGGCAGGCTGGAAACAAAATTTTCCAAGGTCTGAGAAGACTTGATATTCCGGAAGCTAACTATCAAACAGCAATTCTTGATCGTTGGACAGGTGAAGGTAGTACGAATACAATGGCGAGAGTAACAAAAGACGACCCAAATCAAAACTACACCAGAATGTCTGATTATTATCTTCAAAAAGGTGATTATCTGAGAATTAAACTCGTTCAGATTGGTTATACGCTTTCTAAAGATGTAGCAAAAACTATCGGAGCTTCGAAAATCAGATTTTATGTAACGGGAGAAAACCTGTTCACTTTAACAAAATACACAGGTTATGATCCGGAAATTGCAGGAGCAGATACTTTTGGTATAGACAGAGCTTTCTATCCGCAGGCAAGAACTTTCCTTTTTGGTGCTAACGTTCAATTTTAATTAAAAAAAAAATGAAAAATAAAAGATTCATATATAAAAGTGTTGCTGTTTTAATGCTTGCCGGAGTTGGTTTCGGTGCAATATCTTGTAATGACAGTAATCTCGAAGATGTAAAAAATACAGGAACCTTTGATTCCAACAACTATTTCCAAAATGAAGAGCAGTCTTACTCTGGTTTGGTTGCTACTTATGATATGCTGAGAAAATATTCAGGAGGATTTGAAAATATGGTAACATTTTTCAATGGCGCTTCAGATGATTTTTATTCAGGAGGAGGAAATTCTTCGGACGGCGCTGGTATTCAGGGCTTTTCAAATTATTCAATAAATCCTGTTATCATGCCTGCGAGCTATTGGAAGGATTATTATCAGGGAATTGCTAAAGCCAATTTATTATTAGACAGAATTCCTGCTGCCAATATGAATGATCAGACAAGAAACAGATTCATTGCAGAAGCAAAAGTATTGAGATCATTATATTATTTTGAATTGCTACGAACGTTCAAAAATATTCCTTTGATTCTAAAGCCTATTTTAGTTTCGGATGATTATTATAACATTCCTCAGGCAAAACCAGAAGATGTTTATACTCAGATCGAAGGTGATATTTTAGCTTCGATCAATGATCTTCCAACAACTATTAATTCGGCGAATAAAGGTGAAATTGGAAGAATTACCCAAGGTTCAGCACGTGCTATTTTAGGTAAAATTTATTTGTATGATAAAAAATACAGTCAGGCAGCAGATCAGTTTCAGATGGTTAACGGAACTCCGGGCGGAACCAGCCAATACGGCTATCATTTATTAGATAAGTTTGAGGATTTGTGGAAGGTGGATACCAAATTCAGTACAGAATCTATTTTGGAAGTAATGCACACCAACGCAAGTAATGCAGACTGGGGCTTTTGGGGAACAGGAAAAGATGAAGGAAATTCTATTAACCAAATGGTCGCTATTATTTCTTATGGTAAAGTAACATTGCCAGATAACGCTGAGAATAATGCACCCAGTATCCATAAAGGATGGGGGTTCAACCCTGTAACTAATGATTTATTTAATTTCATGCAGGGAGATCCCCGTTTGAATGCTACGATTTTCAATGCTAAAGCATTAGTGCAGGAAGGAAAAGTAACCTATTCTCCTGGATTTAGAGACACAGGATATTTCTTAAATAAATATTTACCAAGAACGACGGATGAGACGACTTTACCAGGAGCGGTAGAATTGAATTTCCGTCAGAATTATGTGGCAATCAGACTTGCTGATACCTATTTAATGGAAGCAGAAGCGTTAGGCGGTTCAGGAGCAAGAGCTCAGGCTTTGTTGGATGCAGTAAGATCTAGAGTAGGATTACCATCAGTTACAGTTTCTATGCAGGCAATTAAGGATGAAAGAAGAAGAGAGCTTGCTGGTGAAGGGCACAGATGGTTCGACTTGGTAAGATGGGGGGATGCTCCGGCGAAATTAGGCGCAAGAGGATTTACTACTGGTAAAAATGAAATTTTACCAATTCCTTTTAATGAACTGACAAACACTGCCTTGAAACAAAATCCAAATTACTAATAATTAAAACTTAAACATGATAACTAAATATATTAACAAAGGCTTATTATTAAGTTCTGCAGTTCTTTTCCTAGCAAGTTGCTCTCCGGATAATCTTGAAGGTGAAGGAAACGGTCTTACTCAACCTGCCGTAGATGCTTCTTTTACTGTAACCAAAACAAGCGAAAACAGGTATCACTTAAAAGCCGTAAATGATAATTATGTAAACTTTATTAATTCTCAATGGAATATTGATTATGATGGGTTTAATAATGGAAAAAACGAATTAGATATTTTCTTGCCAGACGCAGGAACCTATGTTGTTCAGCGTAATACGGTAGGTATTGGTGGCCAGGTTGGTGGTACAGCAAGTCAGACTATTGTTGTGCCTACTTCAGATCCAGTTGCTGGAAATATTATTCAGGGAGGAAGATTTGATACTCCCGCTGAAGTGGCAAAATGGACAATACATCCTATTAGCCCGACGAAGGCACAATGGGTATTTAGTAATGACGGAAATGGTAATGGTTATGCCACTATTGTTGCTTCAGAAGGAAGTCAGCAAGCTTTTTATCAAGCGGTACATGTTGAAGCAGGACAAAAATACTCTATCGATATGGTAGCCTCTTCAGCAACAGCTTTGGAAGATGCATGGTTTGAAGTTTATATGTTAGACAGTGTGCCAGCGCCAGGAAGTGATGTAAGTGGTACGGTTTACAGAAACATTAATACTTGGGATGGTTGTGGTAAAGCGGCATTCGGAGGAAAAGTTTCAAGTGTAGGTTGTAATAGTGACAAAAATAAAGGTATTTATACTGCAACAACCACAGGAACAGTCTACTTATTTATTAAATGTGGAGGCAAAAAGGTAAGCAGCCTTAGCGTTGACAAAGTTGAACTAAGAAAAACTACTTAACCTTCACAAACAAAATGATATGATTTCACATTCATATAGTTTCGTACTTAGAAGTGCTGCACTTTGCGGTGTAGCGCTTCTTTCTTTTTTAAACTGCAGCAGTACATCATCAGATCTTGCCAATAATGATAATTCCGGAAACGGAAATTCTACAGGCGATCCGGTAAATGTGTGGCTTACTAAAGGAGACCAGTCGATAAAACTACAACAGCAAAACACAGTTTATTTCTCATCAGCTATCAATAATTATTCAACTATTGAAATTGATCCTTCCCAGGTTTTCCAGACAATCGATGGTTTTGGATATACCTTAACGGGGGGAAGTGTAGAAGTAATCAACCAATTAAGTGCTGCCAAAAAACAGGAATTACTGAATGATCTTTTCAGCAGTTCAGGAATTGGGGTAAATTATTTAAGAATAAGCATCGGTGCTTCAGACTTGAACAGCGAAGTTTTCACTTATGATGATATTCCGGCAGGACAAACAGATCCTATGCTTGCACAATTTAGTTTAACTAAAGATCAGGCTTTGATTCAAATGCTAAAGGATATTTTAGTAATTAATCCTAATATTAAAATTCTTGCCACCCCTTGGTCTGCGCCGGTTTGGATGAAAGACAACGGAAACAGTAAAGGAGGAAGTCTAAAACCTGAATATTACGGAGTATACGCTCAATATTTTGTAAAATATATTCAGGCGATGAAAGCACAAGGGATTAAAATTGATGCCGTTACGCCACAAAATGAGCCCTTACATCCCGGAAATAATCCAAGTATGTACATGACGGCAGGAAATCAGGCTACTTTTATTAAAAATAATTTAGGCCCCGCTTTTCAGGCAGCAAATATTACAGCTAAAATTATTGCTTACGATCACAATTGTGACGATCCGGCGTATCCTTTGGCTATTTTAAATGATCCTGCGGCAAATCCTTATGTTGATGGATCAGCATTTCATTTATACGCGGGAGATATTTCGGCTTTGAGCACGGTTCACAATTTATTTCCATCTAAAAATGTATACTTTACAGAGCAGTGGACAAGCTCTACGGGAGGTTTTTCAGGAGATTTAGATTGGCATATAAAAAATGTCATCATCGGATCCATGAGAAACTGGAGCAAAACTGCATTAGAATGGAATGTTGCAAACAACGCATCCTTCGGACCTCATACGCCAGGCGGTTGTACACAGTGTAAAGGGGCAATCACGGTGAATGGAGCTTCTGATTACGAAAAAAATGTTGCTTATTATATTATTGCCCATGCTTCAAAATTTGTTCCTGTAAACTCTCAGAGAATTGCGTCTACACAAGGCGGAAATCTTTCAACCGTAGCTTTCAAAACTCCTGAAGGAAAAACGGTTTTAATCGTTCAGAACAGCAATACTAGCGACAAGTCTTTTAATATTAAATACAATCAGAAAACAGCTCCAGTAACGATTTCAGGAAGCTCTACCGCAACCTACGTATTTTAAATTAAAGAGTCTTACATTAAATAATTTTATTAAAAATCTTTGTGATCTTATTTAAATGAAACGCCTTTGCGAACTTAAAATCAACAGAGTATTTAAAAAAAACTTTGTGAACTTTGCGTT
>DKLU01000205.1 GCA_002455915.1 Chryseobacterium sp. UBA6632 | reverse complement strand
TTTAATTATTCTAAATTAATGCTGCAAAATTATGTGGTACACCAATTTTTATTATCATTTCCGAATATCTTGTTATCGGGGATTATCATTTTTAATAAAAAAATTAGTTTTTGGGTAAAAAAATAAAGCCAGCGCACTTTTATATTCACTGACTTTATTGATAACATTAATAAAAATTGTAAGGCTTTTGCTCATTACTTTTCGGTAAGCCATTGATTAAGATCAGACAACATGGAAGAGTTGATGGTATGATCTTCATTGTATTTGTGAAACTGCGGCTGTAAATTTTTCGACTGTAAAAAATCAAAAGCATCAACGGCATATTGAAATTTCAAAACCGAATCGTGGGTTCCGTGTGATATAAATATCTTAAGCTTCTGCAATTCGTTATCTTTTGCAATGAGAGGTTTTACTTCAGGAAGAAGTCGGCCGCTCATTACGGCAATTCCTTTTACTTTTTCGGGAACGGTGAGAGATACGCTGTAACTCATAATTCCACCCTGACTGAAACCTACGAGATAGACATTATTTTCATCAAATTGTTCTATCTTCTTTAAATCATCAATAAATCTAATGATTTCTTTTCGTGAATTTTCTGCCTGTTGCTCATTGATGATAGAACCGTTTGGGGTAAATTGCACCTGAAACCAGGCATAGCTGTTTTCCCTCAATGTTAATGGACCTCTTGCCGAAACGATGAGAAAATCATCAGGTAAAGATTCTGAGTAGGAAAACATATTTTTTTCATTGCTTCCGACGCCGTGCAAAAGGATGATAAGCGGTGGATTGAGTGAAGATGTTTTTGATTTTCTCACCAAATACGGTAAACGGGGAGATGGGGAAGTTGTTATCATTTTAAAACTGAAAAAATTAATAATAAGGTAAATGAACAAGCAGATAAAAGCAGATGTTTTGTTTTTATCATGCCTTATCAATTTTCACGGACATCATGTTGAGTGAACCGGCGACCAGCTCATCATTGAAAATCGTTACTTTTTCATCTTTTTCCTGAAGCCCTAAAATATAAAGCAGAGGAAGATAATGCTCAGGAGTAGGAATAGACAGCAGAACCTCTTTTCCTAATTTATCATACTGAATTAGAGATTTATGATCACCTTCTGTAATCAGCTGCTTTAATTTTTCGTTGGCGGTAATTGCCCAGTCATAGCCGAACCCGGGAGTCATCATTTTGTCCCACGCTGCCATTCGGAGGTTGTGTACGGAATTTCCGCTTCCGATAATAAGGATGCCTTTTCTTCGTAATGCGGCCAGTTCTTTACCTAATGTATAATGAAACTCCGGCTCTTTTGTATAATCGATGCTCATTTCGATGATCGGAATATCAGCATGGGGAAAGAGAAATTTTACAACCGTCCAGCATCCGTGATCCAGACCTCATTCTTCGGTAAGACCTATATCGACAGATGAGATGAGTTTTTTTGTTTCCAAGGCCAGGTCGGGGCTGCCGGGAGCAGAATACTGCACATCAAATAAAGCCTGAGGAAATCCTCCGAAATCGTGAATGGTTTCCGGATGTTCCATGGCGGTGACAAAGGTTCCTTTGGTTTCCCAATGTGCCGAAATACATAATATTGCCCTTGGTTTCGGAAGTTTTTGGGCAACTGCCTGAAACCCTTGGGTGAAAGTATTGTCTTCCAGCGCATTCATCGGATTGCCGTGCCCCAGAAATAAAACGGGCATTCGTTCCGTAGGCGCTATGTTATTGATCCTAAAAAAGAAAATTTGTAAGTGAAAATTTTAAATCTTTTACTACTTTTATATGTATTAAATTCAAATTACAACGTATGAATATTGATCTGACCTCAAAAAATGCTTTGGTAGGGGCTGCCACACAGGGAATCGGAGCGGGAATTGCTTCTGAACTGGCGAAAAGTGGTGCTAATGTAACGGTGATGGCTCGAAATGAAGATAAGCTGAAAAGTTTTGTTGCTTCGCTTCCCATCGTAAATGCTCATCAGAAACATCATTATCTGGTGGCAGATTTTGGTAATTTTGAGCAGTATAAAAAGATAATTACTCAGTATTTCCAGCATCATTCTATTGATATTCTGGTGAATAATACAAATGGCCCTGAGCCGGGAATTGCTTTAGACAAAGTGGTGGATGATTATCAGAAAGCTTTTGATCTGGTTTTTAAAGTGGTTTGTGAAACCACAACTTTAGCATTGCCTTATATGATTAAGCAAAAGCATGGTCGTATTATTAATGTTTCTTCTTTATCGGTAAAAGAACCGATCAATAATCTGGTGTTATCAAATTCTATACGTTCTGCAACGGCAGCGTGGGCAAAAACTTTGGCAAATGAAGTGGCACAGTATAATGTAACGGTGAATAATATCTTAACAGGTTTTTTTGATACAGATCGCATTAAAAAATTAATCAACCATGAAGCAGAGCAAAGCAATACTTCAGTTGAAGAAATAAAAAAAGGCAGAGAAAGCAAAATACCTATGAAAAGATTGGGAAGAACTGAAGAGTACGGGCATTTGGTGACTTTTTTAGCTTCAGATTATGCTGCTTATCTTACAGGAACGAGCATTCCTTTGGATGGCGGACTCAATAATTCTTATTAAAAATTAATTTTTATATAATTTATGCCTTTAATCCGTTGGATTAGAGGTTTTTTATGCTTCATTATGAAACAAAAGATGATTTTTAACACTTTTTAATTCAATAAAAATACCTAGATTTGCAATTATTTTTATTGATTCTAATTAAGGTTTCCATGAGGACGGTTTTTCAACACTATCATTTTATTTTTAGTTATATTTCACAAAGTCAAGCTTTTAATAATGGCTCTAATTCTGAAAATTATCAATATTCTTTTATTTTAAATTAATCTCATTCAGCTGTAATGAATAAATCTGTCGCAAGTATTTTGATGATTTGTGGTGCCATTTACATCAATGCCCAAACTTCATCAAACTTAAAAAATGATTCGTTAAAAGTGCAATCGATTGAAGAAGTAATTGTTACCTCTTCGTACGGAACCAAAAAACTGAAAGAAGAGGTTGTCGGCTCTATCGTGACGCTTACTGAAAAAGATATTCAGACTTCACAACCGTATGAAAGTATTGATAAAATGATTGCTGGACAGGCGCCGGGAGTTCAGATCGTGAATAATACGGAGTTGGGGAAGCCTGTAAACATTAATGTTCGAGGTTTAGGATCTATGATTCCTCTAAGCGGATTATCAAAAACTTCGACTCAGCCTTTGATTATTGTAGATGGAGTGATTATGCGTGAAGATAATCCTTTTGATCAGACTTATTTTAATGGAGCTGAACCTAATTCGGAGATGAATATCAATCCTTTAGCGAGATTCAATACAGATAATGTGGAAAGTATTAATATTCTGAAAGATGCGGCTGCTGCTGCGCTTTATGGAGCCGATGCAGCGAATGGGGTTATTTTGATCACGACTAAAAAAGGGAAAAAAGGAAAACCAACTTATTCTTTTACCACACAGTACGGAACTTCGCAGAGTATCAATAAAATAAAATATTTAAGTGGTGCACAATACGCACAGTTATATTCTGATTATTTAAAAAATAATAATTCTACGACAAAATTTACTTGGGATGGTACTGATGTAAACTGGTTTGATGTGATGAATGGAAATGGAGATTTCTACAAAACAAACTTTACAGCAAGTGGAGGTGGAAAATATCTTACGTATCGTGTCGGACTTGATTATTCTAAAAATAACGAATCTAAAATACTTAATACTTTAGAAAAAAAAGGAATTGATGCGAGTATAGCTTTTGATTATAAGAAATTGAAAATCAGTTTGTATGCGGCTTATAATTATTTTGAAAAAAATCAGCCAAATACCTATTTCAATTTTATTCTGGCTCCTAATAATAAAATATATAACGATGATGGAAGTTATGCATCAACTCCTTATAACGGAACTCCCAATCCTTTAGCAGCGGCTAACCAGAATATAAGTAATGTTAAAAATAACTCATTAATTTCCAGTTTAAATGTAAGCTATGAATTAGCTAAAGATTTAAAGCTTAGTAGTTTATTTGGAGTAGATCTTTCGGATAAAGATAATGTAGACTGGAGATCTGGTCTTAATGCAAGTGGGATCACCGGAAAAAACTATGGAAGAAGTAAAATCAACACTTCTGATGCATTAAAATGGAACTGGAGCGGTCATCTGTACTATGAAAAAAACTTCCTGAAAAAGCATCATGCCGATATTCTTGTTGGGATGGAACTTCGTCATAATAAAGACTATAAAGAAATAAACCTGGGAACAAATTTTGAGGATTATGGGAATTATCAGCTGCCATGGAATTCTATAAATCCTTTAATATACAGAGCACTTACACAAGAAGATAGCGGAAGAAGTTTTTTCTCTCAGCTGAATTATGATTATAATAAAAAATATTTTCTTTCTGCCACCATAAGAAGAGATGAAAGTTCGGCTTTCGGGAAAGATATAAATGCATCTACAAATGGTGCCATTGGTGCTTCTTGGGTTATTTCGAACGAAAATTTCCTTAAGAACAATTCTGTTTTGCGCTTTTTAAGACTTCGTGCTTCTTGGGGAATGACGGGGAATTCAAGAATTGGTAGTTATCGTTCGTCGGGCTTATATAATGTGAGTTATAATGGTTTTACTTATGATTACGATTATGCAACGCCAGACAGTAGCTCCCCTCCTAATAGAAAACTAACTTGGGAGAAAAATGAAAAGTTGAATATTGGGCTGGATTTTAACTTTTTCAAAAAAATTGACTTTACAGTAGAAGTATACAGAAATAATATTTCGGATATGATTGTGAGCAGAGACGTTCCTGTGGAAACAGGGTATGGTTCAGCCGAAATCAATGGTGCCGATATGTATAATCAGGGAATCGAATTTTCAGTACGAGGAAATTGGTTTACAAAGAAAAACTTTAGCTGGAATACAAGTTTTAATATTGCCACCGTAAAAAATAAAGTGACCGCTCTTTTTGGGCTTGAAGAAAAATATTCTACAGCAGCAAATGCACGTGCACAAAAAATAGGGGTTTCCACTTCTGCGATTTGGGGATTCCAATGGCTTGGGATAAATCCTGCAAACGGGCTAGATATGTATATGATTAATGGTGAAGTGAAAGATGCCGGGCAATTTACAACCAGCGATACTTCTCAATATACAATAATAGGTAATTCTCAACCGGATTTCAATGGTGGTTTAAGCAACACAATCAGGTATAAAAATCTTAGTCTTTCATTCCTTTTCAATTTTGAATGGGGCGGCGATGCTTTAATAGCCCCAGAACTTATTGATAAATACAGTAATCTTATCAATAGAAATATGAGTGTAAATGCCCTAGATTATTGGACAGCTCCAGGAGATATTGCCGAGAATAAGAAACCTACGAGTAAAGCTACTATTGTTAACTCCAGCAAATATATTTATGACAACAGTTATATTAAACTTCAGAATATCAATTTAAATTATCAGCTTCCACTACGGAAAATTAAAAACAGTTTTATTAAAAACGCGAGCATTTTTGTAGACTGTACCAACGTTTTGTATTGGTATAAAGAAAAATCTCCGGCTGATAAAAACGGAATTCGTGAGTTTAAATATACATATCCTGAAATGAGAACATTCAGTTTTGGTTTCAGAGCTAATTTTTAAAAGGTAAAAATGAAGAAAATAATTATAGTATCATTCGCCTTATTATCCGCTGTTTCGTGTAGCGATTTTCTTGAACATGAACCTGTGGAAAGCATCTCTATCAATACTCAGCTTTCTACTAAAAAAGGTATGCTTGAAGCACTGAACGGAGCATATTATCAACTGCGGTCTACTTATTTTTCAGAATCTAACTATACGTACGGTGATCTTTTAGGAGGAAATCTAAAGTTTTCACCCAAGTCAAATGGTACTATATCTGTTGCCACAAATGTTCAGAATGTGTATCAGTTTGATGAAGATGCTTCTAATAGTGATTTGGAATATTTATATAGCAGTTGTTATCAGACTATTAATAATATTAATTTAATCATTCAATATGCAGATGATCTTCCTGATGCCTCTCCAACTGAGATCAACGAGATAAAAGCGGAAGCATTGGCTTTACGCGCTTTTACTCATTTTCAATTGTATAAATATTATTCTCAAAATTACACCTATACGCCAGACGCATCACATTTAGGAATCGTGTACAACACAGCGCCTTTAAAGGTGGGAGTCGATTATCCATCGAGAAAAACCGTTGCAGAGACTTTTACTTTATTAGAAAATGATATTACTGAAGCTTTAAAATTTATCCAGCCCGATAAGGCAATTCCTGTGGGAGAAAGTAAAAATTTCATTACTCCAGCTGCGGTAAAAGCCATTGCTGCAGAAATTGCCTTATGGAAGAATGACTGGCAGAAAGCTTACGATTACAGTAGTGATATTATTATAAATTCGGGAATGATACTTACTCCCCAGGGAGAAATGGTGGAAAAATGGGCAGAGAAAGAATCGATTTGGGCGCTCGGTGAGACGGTGAATGCATCAAGCCTTAATAGTCTTTACAATTTAATTGATACCAAAACAACACCATTATATGTTGTCTCTGAAGATGTTTATAATTTATATTCTTCAAATGATATCAGAAAAAAGCTTTTTGATGTTCAGAATATAAAAACAACGGTCGCAGGATCGGGGCAGCCACTATTACCTTATTATTTTACGACAAAATATAAGACAAGTTCCAACAATTTAATATACAGATTGTCTTTACTTTATTTCATTCGTGCAGAAGCTGCTCTTCATTTAGGAAATTCTTCTCAGGCTTTAGCAGACGTTAATGTCATCAGAAATAGAGCAGGATTAGATTCCTTAACTTCAATTTCTATTGATATTTTACTGGAAGAAAAAAGGAAAGAGTTTGTCTTTGAAAATCAATACTTTTTCGATTTAATGAGAAATCACAAAAATATTATAAGAAACAACGGATGTATTTCTAATAATTGCAATCCAACCTATCCAAGCAATAAGTTTGTGGTTCCGATTCCTTATAAATCATTGAATATAAATAGCAACATGCAGCAAAACCCAGGATATTAACAGAATATTAATATATTTTAATGTAAATCTTTCGATGCATTTGTTTCGGGAGGTTTTTTATGTTTAAATTGAATAGGTTTCTAGGAATCAATAAAAATAATTTCAGAATACCTATTTTTGCCAAAATTTCAAGGATCAATGAAGAATGTTATAAGCTGGATTGTCGTTTTATTTGTAACCGTTTCTCTTTTAAATAATTGCCTGAGCAATAAAGTGAATAAAGAGATCAACGATAAAATTTCGTTTACGGCAAAACTGAGAAAGCTATATTCGTCCGGAGATTCTTCCAATTGGCCGAAGCCATTACTCGATCCCGAAGCCGTTCCGCATTTTTCCGAGATCGGGCATTTACCAGATGTTCAGTATCCGTCAGATAATCAGTATTCTGCAGAAAAGGCTTTTTTAGGAAAAACACTTTTTTATGATCCTCGACTTTCGGGCTCCAATCAGATTGCTTGTGCTTCATGCCATGATCCCGAGCTGGGTTGGTGTGATAACAGAACATTTTCTTTTGGTCACGACAGGCAAATCGGAACCAGAAATGCCATGAGCATCCTTAATGTAGCCTATGCAACAACCTTATTTTGGGATGGTCGTGCAGAATCTTTAGAAGCGCAGTCTCAAATGCCGATTCAGGATAAAAAGGAAATGAGCGAGCATATTGACATCGCTGCCGGAAAAATTGCCAAGATTAAAGGGTACGAGATTTTATTTGAAAAAGCCTTTGGCGATAAAACTGTCACAAAAGATAAAATTGCCAAAGCCATTGCGACTTTTGAACGAACCATTAAAAGTCCGCCAAGTAAGTTTGATCAGTTTATTGATGGGAAAGCCGATGCTTTTACAGATAATGAAGTGATGGGGCTTCACCTTTTCAGAACCAAAGCGCAATGTATCAACTGTCACAATTCGGGTTACTTTTCTAACAATCGTTTTGAAAATACGGGAACTTCTTTATTAGGCTCCAAACAGGAAGATTTGGGAAGATATTTGGTGACTAAAAATCCTGAAGATGCAGGAAAATTCAGAGTGACTTCATTAAGAGAAATCACGCGCACGGGTCCTTGGATGCATAACGGAGCATTCATGACCATGGTAGATGTCATTCAGTTTTACAGCAAAGGAAATCCCGAACCTCCCAAAAAACGCTCAACAGTTTATGAAGGTGTAACTTTACATTCTGAGAAATCGCAAATGCTGAGGTTGTTGGAGCTGACTGATGAAGAAGTGGCTCAGTTAGAAGCATTTTTAGGAACTTTATCTACGAAAACGCAAAGAATAACTCCACCACAATTGCCTCAATAGTTTTTCATTTTATCCTTATTTTAAAAGGTTTTTTTAGATTTTAAGAAAAATCGGTTAAATTTAAACTTGCTATCTTTACGGGATGAAGAAGATTTTGGCAGGTTTATTTTTAGGAACAGTTGGGGTTGCAAACGCACAAATCAGTCCACCCGGACTTGGAGATGCAAAAACAGCATTTTGGACAGCTTTTGGGGTAAAGAAGCAAATGGACTCTTTAGGAAAAAAACATTCCATGAGTTATATTGCACTCGGAAGAAAAAGCAGCCCAAATGATTATAATTTGCTTTCAAAACAGGCTATTTTTGTTTTAAACCACGAGGTTTTTCATTCTTTTGCCAAAAATCAGCAGTACAGTTATGCGCTCAGCTACAGAAGACAGCCTTCTTATGCAAGCGATTCTCCTTACGAAAATGAAGGTATTGAGCAGGAATTTCGCGTATATGGAAGGTATTCTTATACTTTTAGCCTAAATGATAAGCTTAAACTTAAAAATACCGTTCGTCAGGAGTTTAGAAAATTTTTTGATGCTGATTTTCATGAAGTGGAAGAAGATTTTCAGCTGAGAACAAGACTGAAAAGCCAGCTTACCTACAATCTGTCGGAAAAAAAAAGTCAGAAACTCTCTCTTGGTGTAGAAGCTTTATTGGCAACAAGTTATCTGAATAGTCCTGAATCAAAATGGACTTCATTTGATTATAAAGAATTGCGCGTTACAGCTTATTATATGTTTAAAATTCCGAACTCGCCTTTCAGCATGGATATTGGCTATATGGATGATTTAATTGATGGAACAGAAAGTATTAAACACGGCGGCGTGCATTATTTTGCTGCCGATCTGGTCTGGAATTTACCTTTTAAACATCAATAAAGAAATAGATTAATCGAATTTTTTGTCAAATCTGCCTTCAACAATATTGATGATTCCTTCACCTGCATAACGGTTGAGTTTTAATTCAAATGTTCCGGAAACGATTTGGTTTTCAAGATCGAGGCGGGTGATTTTAAGTTTACAATCGTATTTGGTATTATAAAAAATATCATCAAGACTTCGCGAAAAGTAAATGGTATTGTCGCTTTCCCCATTATTGGGAGTGATGGTGTATGTTTTATTTAATTCAAAATGATCTGCCTGATAACTGATGTATATACTGTTATTATCCTTAATTCCTTTTAAATAGATTTTTATATAGGTTTTATCTTTGATTTTTTCACAATAGGTGTGGATTCCAGGCCCGTCGTTGGTGTAATTTTTTGTAGCAACCCATACTTTTCCGTCAATAATAGCACCTCCGGTTCTCGCTCCGGTCTGCGTTTCGGCAGGTAAAGTATCCGTGTCTACATTTTTATCGTAATCACGATGACAGGACGTGAAAATTGAAAATATAACGAGTAAAAAATAGAAATTTTTCATATTAACTTCAGTTCAAATGGTTTTTATATAGTTTATTTTCCAAAAAACTTGTTTAAACTTTTTTACCACAAAAGAAACAAAAGATTTTAACACTTTAGTTATTTTAAGTTTAA
>DKLU01000275.1 GCA_002455915.1 Chryseobacterium sp. UBA6632 | reverse complement strand
TGTACGTTGCATTATTTGCAAAATAAATGTCTGTTGTTTTTACAGGTTTTACGACTTCCGGTATGGTTGTTTTTTTTACTTTTTGAGCTTGAATGGTTGAGAAACTCAAACATAAAATTAAATAGGCAAATAGTTGTCTCACTTTTATTTAATGATAATTAATTAAAGTTTTATTTTAATTCAGAAAACGAACTGCTGTATCTGAAAACTTCAAAAGATGTGGAACCTTTTGGCTTATGCAAAATTATGTAATTTGAATTTAATAGGCCTTGTTGCTTGTCTTCAGCTGTTAAAACACCCATTCCTTTATTATGATCTATGTTTTCTAAAACCACCGCTCGCCCGTGCCCCAAAACTTTCATCGTAAAGCTGTTGAAATCGGGGAGAAGGTCTTTGTGTGAGGCAAAATAATTTTTAAGATTTTCATTATATTTCTGTTGCTCACTTTCGGGAAGTCCGTCGGCAATGAATAAATCATTTTTAGCCTTCGAAATTTCTTTCATGAATTGATCTGTATTTCCCGTATGAAGCATATTTCTCAACTCGTCATATTTATTAGAAACCTGCTTTAGAAGCTCATCTTTATCTATTTTAGCTAAATCTTCAGAATTGTTGAGGTTGGTAATTCCTTTGGTTGCGTCTGCTTCAAAATTCCATTTAAATTCATACGTCGGAACGCCTTTTTCTAGCTTAGGAAATTCCAGTTTTTTTACCTCCTGAATATTTCCGTAATCTTTATTTTGTAAAAGGTAAATTCCTGTATTTCTGCTGATTTCATTTAAAAGATCTGCAGTTATTTCTTTTTGATATTGCTTATTGGCAGTTAGTTTTATAGTGACTTCCTGTTTTCCGTTTGAAAAAAGATATTGATTGATTTTATACGGCCCCGGAACCCCATTGTTATCATGAGATTGGCCAATCAATAAATCGTTGATATATATTTCGTAATCTACATTTCTTATTTCGTGGTTTAAAAAGTATGATTTCATTACTCCTGTTTTTGGTGTCGTTTGTTCGGTTTTCTTATTATTTTCAGCGGTGTTTTTCTGCTCGTTGCTACAACACACAAAAAATAGGGTGCAGGAGCCGACCGTTAATAAAAAATTCTTTATCATTTTACTTCGCCTTTATTTTTAAAAATATTTATGGTGCTTTTAGCATCCGGTATAATTTTCACAGATTTCGCATCGGTTTTATCGGAGTATCCGGCTTCAGCCCAAACTTTTAAGGTTACTCCTGCAAAATAAAAATCGGCATCCCAATCATCTTTTTTACCGAAATTTTTACTCAAAGTAAGGGTAACGCTTGTGCTTGCTTCGGCTCCGATTCCCAATCCGAGAGATTTCTTTTTATTTTCTTCGGCTTCAAACGACTTGTTTTTTTCATTTTTCACATAAATTTTCAGTGAAAAACTTGCATGAAGAATACCTTTCAATTCTCCCTGTAATCCCAATGAGCCCTGCAGCGATTGATCTTCAAAATTATATCTGATGTTAGCGGGTTTAGATTCACCATCGCCAGAGCCTTCTCCAATCAGTTTAATAGAGGCTGAAAGTTCGAAATACAGTTCGTAATTCACTTCCACACGTCCTCCGCTGAAAAGATTAGCAAGCCATGAAACCAAGTCTAGCGCATCAATAATCGCGCCCCAAGGTTTAAATTTACTTCCCAATGCTAAAATATCCAATTTTACTTTAGCACCAATGATGGGGTCTGCAATTAATCTTCCTTCCAGCTCGTAGGTTTGCCTTCCGCTTTCCGAACCGGCAAGTCCGATGGCTAAACCAAGCCCGATGTTTGGTGGATTAAGCTCAAAACTCATCGGTAAAGCTTTAAGCCTCGCCATTAATCCTTTTTGAGTTCCCGGAGCGTTTTGCAGCCTGTTGTTTTCATTTCGGGCATCAGTAACGCCCAAGTCGCCATCAATTTTATTGACCATCCAAAATAATGGCTGAAGCATTTTCCGGAATTTTTCATTGAAATCTTTTCCGAGTTTTATAACGTCGTCTTCGCCGCTTACTTCACATTCCACATAAATTCCAAAGGTAGTTTTTCGTCCCACATAATGCTGAAGGCGATTATCTACCGTTTTGTTCATTATTTCTTTTCGGGTAGTATTGTTTTGGGTATTTATTTTTCCTTCGCTGAAACCACTATAATATTCCTCAAGTGGAGTAGTGGCACTGTAATAAAGCGGTGTTTCAATATTATAATTAAAATTAAAAACCCACTTCATATCCGGAAAAACGCGAATTCCCGCAATCTGATTAGGATATCTGCATGTGGTAACGGGAACAAAGTAAGTTTGATGAAGCTGCTCGTTGCCGAAAAATTTAATTAAATATCTTATAACCCAAAGATTCTTATAATTATCATTAAAAAGCCCTTTCGATAAATAATCCTGTTCCCCGTAAAGATAATTGGCAATCTTATCATCGTACGATTTATTGTATTGATATTTAAGCTTTAAGGTAATGGAATCATCGCTTTCATTAATCGTAAAATCGGTTCCTTCCTGCAAACCCTGAATTCCTGAAACGGAAACTCCTTTAAAGGCTTCCTGAACTTCTTTAGGCTGCGGAGTTCCTTTCATTTCCTGATCGGTAGGAGCTTTATTGCCAGCCAGTTTCGGTGCTTTGTCTGAATTTGACGGATGAAAAACCATGGGTGAAGACGGAGCAGGAGCTTTCGCAAAACTTAAAATCCTATCCATGAATAATTTGGGATCTTGCGAGGGTTTGTATTGGCCTACGATCCAATCCATTTTAAAAACATCTCTTATGCCGTTGTGAGGTTTGCCATCATTGAGGATCATTTGGCACATATAACCGTTTTTCGCGGTTCTCACATTTTCCGGTGTCGCATCTTTATCTTTGAGATATTTTGCCGTAATTTTTATTTCCTTGGCTTCTTTATCGCCTCGGAAGAGCG
>DKLU01000166.1 GCA_002455915.1 Chryseobacterium sp. UBA6632 | reverse complement strand
AATGTCTAGAGAGTAATAGTTCTTAATCTCAGAACTCCCTCTAATTCTCTCTCCGCTATATGTTTTGGGGTTCCACTGTGCATGTGTGAGCGCAAACAATAAGAGGAGAAAGAAAGAAGTAAAGGTTTTCTTCATAATTTTCTCAATATTATATTAACAATACAAATCTAATCATTTTTTAATATCAATTTAACAAACGTTTTATTTTTTTTACGAAATGAATATTATTTTCTTTTTTATGATTGAAAATAAAAAAAATCCCCAAGTAAAACTTGAGGATTCATCAGTATTTAAAGTAGTTTATTACTTTTTAATAAATTTAAAGCTTTCTGAAATATTATTATCCTTTACAGAGATAATATAGTTTCCTTTCAATAGTTCAGTTACATTTACTTTATTATTATCAATAGTTCCTTTTTTAACAATTTGACCTACTGTATTATGAATTTCGTAAGTAGCTTTGTTTGAAACTTTAGTTACATTCAAGATATCTGATACCGGGTTTGGATAGATGCTGAAGTTGTCTTTTTTAATAGCTTCGCTAGTTCCTAATGTAGAAGCAATTACAACATTATAATCTTCCACTTCTCCATAAGGTAATGCTCCACAAGTAAATTCTGAAGTAAGGGTTGCTCCCTCATAATCTTCTCCACCATAAAATATAAGAGCTCTCATTCTTAATGGCTGTCCTTCTACAGCTGAAGCTGGAACTGTAAAGCTTCCTGTACGAACTGCAGTATTTGAAACTGGAGAATTTAAAATCATTTCGTTATCTGTAAATACTCCATCTTTATTGTAATCAATCCATACAGCTGCTGCATCATAATCCACACCTGCAATTGAAAGGGAAATTGGATTAGAAGTACCTTTTGCTAAATTGATCTGAAGTGCTGTGTTGGTAGTATAGTTACTGTATCCAGATGCTGAAATTGTACTTGTATTATTTATATTGCCAACTGTTATATTAGAGATATACTCATAAATAGGATAATCTATTGAACTTGCACAATAAAGATTAGTTGTTGTAAAGTTTACAGATGTAGAATAGGTTCCTGTTGTTCCGTTACAAACTATAGCTACCTGAACCTCATAATTTGTTTCTCCTTCTAAACCATTTATATTAAACGAAGGAACATCTGTTGTAGATTCGGTCCAAACAGAAGAACCAACTTTTCTGTAACGCACTTTATAAGTAGCACCAGTATAAGACATCCAAGAAGCATTTGCTGAGTTCGGAGTAATATAACTTACAGCTACATTTGTAGGAGCAGAAGAATTACATGCGCTCAATGCCCCGATAGTAACATTTCCAATAGCATAGAAAACATTGTTAATAGAAGAAATTCTTACTTTAATTGTTTGTCCATTCAAAGAAGTTGGGAAAGTAAAATCTTCAGATCCATCATTTGGAGTTGAATTTGACAAAACAGTCCAAGAAGTTCCATTATTTGTAGTATAATCAATTTTCACATTGGCTACATTATATGGAGCAGCATTTGTATTAGCTACTACCCACTGTATAGGAGTTGGCGTATTTACATCAGCATATTGATTTGCTAATCTAAAAGGGCCATCATTCCCTACAATGATATTTTGTTCTGCATACTGAGTCTGTTGTTGATCAGCTATTGGGCTATTATCTCTTACTGTTACAGCAAACTTAGTCGCTCTAGCTCTCATTGATACAGATTCCCAAGTATTGCCTGCATTATTTAATATTCCATCCAATACAGATGTAAATGCTGGAAAATATCTTGTAGGATTTGTACTTGGAACAATAGATCTGAAAGAAGCCCCAGAAACCGTGGTTCCAATATTATTCTTATTTATTGTTGTCTGAGCATCATCTACTTCTTCCCAAGTATATGTTAATGGGTCATTTTCCTGATCTGTTGCAGATGCTGTTAACACAAATGCAGTTCCTTTTGGAATATTATAAGTAGGTAATGCTGCAATTACTGGAGGATTATTATTAATAGATGTTTCAACATCACATGTCTTTGAAATTAAGTTAGCCTGAACCTGCTTAATACTTGCAATATGAAAATAAGCATCTGAATGCAATTGTACATTATTTAAAGCACCAGTTATACCAGCATATCCCATGATTGTAGACCCAGAACCAGGCTCTTGGTTTACTCCAGAACCTTCTAATGCGTGCGAAAAGGTATGATTAGCTCCTAGCTGATGTCCCATTTCGTGAGCTACATAATCAATATCGAAAGAATCTCCTTCTGGTTCACCATCAGCTGGAGAAGTATATCCTGATCCCTTTCCTAGAGATGTTGCTGTTGGGCTAATACATACACATCCAATACATCCAGCATTTCCTCCACCTCCTGAAGCTCCGAATAAATGCCCGATATCGTAGTTTGCATTTCCAACTCCAGGAGCACTTGTTAAAGTATTTTGTAGTTCCACATTCCAATTATCCATATCATCAGAGTCTGAATAAGGATCATTATCTGGATCTAAATAGATTAGATTCTGAAAATTCTGTAAATTAAGGTGCAATGCAAAGTCTTTTTCAAATACTCCATTTACTCTTGTCATTGTCGCATTCATTGCATCAAGAGCTCCAGCAACCGTACCTCCATGATATTGAGTATATTCCCCAGTTACAGACAACGCTAGTCTCATGGTTCTATACTTCTTATCAGACATTTTAGAAAAGTCATTTGGCTGATTAGTAAATGATTTTCCATTTTTATATAACTCTTCAACCTCTTTTACTACAGCAGGGCTTTCATTTGTGGTACAAATAAAACTTTTATCTCCCGTATGCATTGTTTTTGCGTGGATACCATACACTGTTTTATCACCTGATTGAGGATCAATAAACTCATACGCACCAGACTTCATTACCATAGAACGGAATGTTTTAGGAGAAATTGAAAATCTGATTGTTTTTGTTGGATCATCTATTCCCGCACCAACATAAGAGCCAAGCTGATATTGGTCAGCCAATTCTTTTACAACTACAGGAAAACTATATACGTTGAATTTTTCAACTTTTCCACTCATTGTAGGAATAGAAATAACTACTGGTGTAGAATTTCTTCCCATTTCCTGAGTATTTTTCAATTGGGATCTTAATAAATCTAAATCTAACTTATAATACCCATGATCTTTTACAGCAGCCTGCTGCTTTGAAAGTGTTCTTCCCTTTTTCTTTGTATCCACTTTATTAAATGTAGTCGGCGTCCATTGTCCAAACGCTGCTCCACCTATGAAAGTACATACCAAAGCAGTAAATAATCTTTTCATAAATTAAACACATTATAATTTCCGCCAAATATAGAAATTTTAAAGGGTAT